>NZ_JALBUF010000004.1 GCF_022606465.1 Sulfoacidibacillus ferrooxidans | reverse complement strand
TACTTCTTTGCTCGCGTGTTTGTCTCTTGTTGCATTTAGTTTTCAAGGATCCACTTGCTTGCCTTCTTCGCGCCGCCGTTCGTGGCGACAGGTAGTAATATAACACAGTCCGTTTTAGAGAGTCAACTAAAATGCCAATCTTACTTTTCCGACTTTAATAGAGTATATAAAAGGCGGTTTCCCCGCCAAAAACCTTAGTTACAGAAGTCGTTCCTACTCCCTACGTCACCTACAACAATTTCAACCGCGCTATGGTTTCACACCAAATACCGTCACATGGCCAGCAACATCAAAGCTCCATCCGTCGACGCTACTTTCGTATTGGCTATAATAAGAGTCATACTCCTGTCTTGTCATGAGACCTTCAAGTACGATCTCATCCCTTACTTCCTGCAACTTTCGTAGCGTAAACTGCCTACCTATGTCATTAGCCACTTGGGGTGAGAAGGAAGAATGCACTTGTGCCACACTATGAATTCCGTTAAAATTAGCCTCCTGCATATAAACCGCCAATTTGCGACCAATCATGCGATCCCCTCCTCGACGCGCCTGTAAGGCAATAAATGCTTCGTGTAACGCCCGATAAACAGGCACCTCTGGGTACGCAATCGTGAGACCTTCATCAATATCTATTAAACAGACTAACCCACCACTGCGCACCACGCGAAAAAGCTCTTTCAACGCTAAACGCGGATCCTGTAAGTGCTGAAAAAGAAAACGCGAAATAACGAGATCAAATGAGTCATCAGCAAACGGTAAATGATAAACGTCACCCTCGACAAAAGTCGGGATCGCGTCCAATCCTCCATTGCCCACCCCAGTTTGACTCGCCTTTTTCGCCACAGCTTGTGCAATCACTTGCGCCACCTTCAGCTTCTCCACATCCACATCAACTCCCGTCACAGCAACCGGTGCAAAGTATGCGATTTCCGTTGCTAACGCACCAAACCCCGTACCAACATCTAGAACAGCCGCACCTTTCGGTAGAGGTAAAAAAGGGTAGACGCTCCTCCTATCTTTGCCTGTATACACCGTCTGCAAAAGAAGCCACCGATCATGTAACTCCGGATGATTCCCTATATAACTAGAATAAGTCTCATCAATGAGCGCAAAGCGATCTTCGTTCATACACAGCTTCACCTTTTCTACGTTATTTTCACAAAAAAACGCCGCTGCGATCATTCGCATACGACGCTATTGTCTATCCCAAAGAGACTCAATATATCAATCAATAATCTACCATCATAGAGTGAACCTGCATTCCACCATTATGAAGCAGATCCTCCGCGCCGCTGCAACTGCCAACGCAAATAGGCATTCACAAAGCCATCGAGCTCGCCGTCGACAACCGCTTGTACATTGCCAATTTCAAAATTGGTCCGATGATCCTTCACCATCGAATAGGGATGGAACACGTAGGAGCGAATTTGACTTCCCCACCCGATGTCCTTTTGTTCCCCGCGCAGTGCTGCGAGTTCTTCCTCTTGTTGTTCGCGACGTTTTTCAACGAGCTTTGCAGCAAGGAGTTTCATCGCAACCGCGCGATTTTGAATTTGCGAACGCTCACTTTGACAAGTCACCACAATATTCGTCGGTATATGCGTAATGCGCACAGCAGAATCGGTCGTATTGACATGTTGCCCACCCGCACCCGTAGAGCGATAGGTGTCAACCTTCAAGTCATCTGTCTTGATATCGATCTCTACATCATCATCAATTTCCGGTATCACATCGACAGACGCAAAAGAGGTGTGTCTGCGACCAGAACTATCAAATGGAGAGATGCGTACCAATCGATGCACGCCTTTTTCCGCCTTCAAGTAACCATACGCATTGTGTCCTGAGATCAACAGAGTGACACTTTTCAATCCTGCCTCATCCCCAGGAAGATAGTCGAGCGTCTCCACTTTCCAGCCACGCCGTTCTGCCCAACGCGTATACATACGAAGCAAAATTAAGGCCCAGTCTTGAGATTCTGTCCCACCCGCTCCTGGGTGTAACTCAACGATTGCATTGTTGCGATCATATGGGTTATCCAAAAGCAGCTCCAGTTCATAGGCGTCAAGATCCGCGAGCAGTTGTTCACTAGCTGTATCTGTTTCGCGAAATAACTCTTGATCATCCTCGTCTTGCGCAAGCTCAAGCCCTACTTGTACATCCCCTAACTGCACCTGCAATCGGCTATACTTCTCTACTAACGCCTTGAGCCCATTGACTTCACCAATCACCTTTTGCGCCGCAGTGGGGTCATCCCAAAAAGAAGCCTCCGACATCTTTGCTTCTAACGCCTCAATACGCTCACGCTTTGTAGCGACGTCAAAGAGACCTCCCAATATCCGCCAAGCGTTGGTCCATAGTTTGCTGGATCTGTTTTAACTCACCAAACGTATCAGCCATAATAACCTCCGATTCTCATGCTATCGCCCGTTTCACGCAATCTTCATCCTCACGAAGAGGTAAACAAGGGTTGCGGCGTCTCCGGCAAAGCCTCATATGAGAGTTGTGCTTTAAAGACGTACATCGTTACTTCTTCGCGAATACTGTGAATCATACTCTCAAACATCTCATAGCCTTCTTGTTGGTATGCAGTAAGCGGATCCATCTGCCCATATCCACGAAGATGAATACCTTGACGTAACATTTCCATCGCATCAATATGATCCATCCACTTGCTATCCACAGTTCGTAAGAGCACCATGCGCTCTAACTCACGAATCACTTCACCCATCGATGATTCCCGATCTTGATATTCAACTTCCACTTGCTCATACAAAAATGCACGTAACTCATCTCGATCAAAGACGCGAAGTTCCGCCTCTGTCATTCGATCTGGTGTGAGGAAATGATGTTCCCCATACCCAATAAGGCCACCAATGTCCCAGTCTTCCGGAATCTGATCGGCTATGCAGTACGTATCTAACATAAAGTCAACTAAATCACGCGCCATGCCAACAACAATATCTCTTAGATGATCTTGTTGGATAATTTGACGACGTTGACGATAGATCACTTCACGTTGCTTATTCATGACATCGTCATACTTCAAAACGTGTTTGCGGATGTCATAGTTATTCGCTTCCACTTTGCGCTGCGCTCGTTCGATCGCTTGTGTCACCATTTTGTTCTCAATCGGCTGATCTTCTTCAATACCCAGCTTATCCATTAACCCCATGATTTTATCTGAACCAAACATGCGCATGAGATCATCTTCCAGTGACAAGTAAAATTGCGATGATCCAGGATCACCTTGCCGACCTGCACGCCCACGCAACTGGTTGTCAATCCGTCTGCTCTCATGACGTTCCGTTCCAATAATGTGCAGACCACCGAGATCGGCTACGCCATCGCCCAGCAAAATGTCCGTACCACGTCCAGCCATATTGGTTGCAATCGTCACCATACCATACCCACCTGCATGCGACACAATCTCCGCCTCACGCTCATGGTACTTTGCATTCAACACCTGATGCTTAATCCCTTTTCGCTTTAACATCGCAGCAAGTATTTCTGATTTTTCCACAGAGGTTGTTCCCACAAGCACAGGCTGTCCCGTCTTATGGCGCTCCTCAATTGCACTGACCACTTGTGAAAACTTTCCATTTACCGTCTTATACACAACGTCAGAACCGTCTTTTCGCTGATTCGGGCGATTCGGAGGAATCGTGACAACATCCATCCCATAAATGTCGATGAACTCTTGTTCCTCCGTTTTCGCAGTCCCTGTCATCCCAGATAATTTTTTATACATCCGAAAGTAATTTTGCAAGGTAATCGTCGCAAGCGTTTTAGATTCATTTTGAACCTTTACGCCCTCTTTCGCTTCAATCGCCTGATGTAAGCCATCACTATACCGACGGCCTTGCATCATGCGCCCTGTAAACTCATCCACAATAATCACTTCTTCACCTTGCACCACATAATCCTTGTCGCGCTTCATCATGGCATGCGCTTTTAACGCCTGCATAATGTGGTGATTAAACGAGATGTGCTGCGGATCAAATAAATTACTTACGCGGAAATATCGTTCAGCTTTATGCACACCAGCCTCGGTCAAGTTGGCTGATTTCGCCTTTTCATCCGTCTGATAATCTTCTTCTTCCTTTAGCGAACGCACAAACAGATCAGCTGTAAAATACAAATCTGTCGACTTCTCCGCAGGACCCGAAATAATGAGCGGCGTTCGCGCTTCATCAATCAAGATACTATCCACTTCATCAACAACCACGTAAAACAGCGGTCGTTGTACCATTTCTTCTACCTGTCCCACCATGTTGTCTCGCAAATAATCAAAGCCAAACTCATTATTAGTCCCATAAGTAATATCTGAACGATATGCCTCTTGTTTTTCAAAATGCGAAATGCCATGCACATTCAACCCAACAGTTAACCCCAGGAAGCGATGCACCTGTCCCATCCACTCACTATCACGTCGAGCCAAGTAATCATTGGCTGTAATGACGTGGACACCTTGTCCCGCAATCGCATTAAGATATGCAGGCAGTGTAGCTACCAGCGTTTTCCCTTCACCAGTACGCATCTCCGCCACGCGCCCTTGATGAAGCACGATACCGCCTAACATCTGTACATCGAAATGACGCATGCCGATCACGCGTTTTGATGCCTCTCGGGTCACTGCAAATGCCTCAGGTAACATCTTATCGAGCGACTCACCGTTTTCATATCTTTCCTTAAATAAGCTTGTTTGTCCACGCAATTCATCATCGGACATCGCTTCCATCTTTGGTTCAAGCGCACGAATACTATCTACAATGCGGTTTAAGCGTTTGATCTCACGCTCATTGCCGCCTCCTATGACTTTCTTAATCAGCCCTATCAACAGGGTACACTCCCCTCAATCACACGAGATCCGCAACGATCTTAGATTACCATTTTACCTCTTTCCACATCCCCACACAACAAAAGAGCGACAAAAGTCGCTCTTTTACCAAACCAACCTTACTTTATGCTAGCGTGTAAGCTGACGATTGTATTCATACTCACCATTTGCAATACCAAGAATAATGCTACCGCCCACCACAATGACCCAAGATGAATGCGCCATATGCGCAACAATCACACCCAAAATGGCAATCACGAGTGTCATTAACATCGACCACAACAAGGAAGACGCGCCTGAACCTTTACGGAGATTCCAAAACAACAGGTGAACGACCTTCCATATAACAAGAAATACGATGACCTGCAAAATCCACATCAGTACGGTCATTGCCCCACCTCCGCACCAGCGTCTACTAAGAATCGCTATCTTAAGCATATTCTTAGCACCCGTCCAGGTTGCCTAGATGGCCCAATTATACTGATGTAAGATCATATCATCCCATGTTCACTGCGGTTGAATCAAGCCATACTGCCCATCGCGTCTGCGATATACGACACTCGTTTGATCCGTCTCTGCATTTGCAAAGACAAAAAACTCATGTCCGAGTAATTCCATCTGCAAGATCGCTTCAGGTATATGCATCGGTTTCATATCGAACTGTTTCACCCGTACAAGCGGAAATTCCTCATCATCTTCAAGAGGTACCGCATTGGATGTAAGAACGGGTTGCAACCTGGCTGATTCTTTTGCGCGAACACCCTCCGCTTTAAGGCGATGTCCTATCTTTTGCCCTATCTTGTGTTTATACTTATCGAGTTGTTTTTCCAGCTTGTCCATCATCATATCAATCGAAGCATACATATCGCCAGACCGTTCCTCTGCGCGAAGCATGACCTGCCCAAGTGGCACCATCGCTTCTACCGCGTGAACACCGCGTGTCACAGACATCGTAACAGTCACTTCCTGTGAAGCAGGCGCATCAAAATACCGATCAATGCGCGAAAACTTCTTATCCAAGTACTCTTTTAAGGCGGGTGTTACATCAAGATGATTATCTCCACGAACGTGAATCTTCATCTGTCAATTCCTCCCCTCGGAAGTTAACGAAAGTATAACATTCCCTTCGCAATAGCGCAAAGATTTCGCAGACATTCTACATCATTCGATAAAGGACATGATCCATCGAATGATTCTTTCACTTCCCTATGATATAACTAGTATTATTCAGTAGTTACGTCCTCGTATCCCCATGTACAACAGGGCGATGATACACATCTTTTGGAAACGATCAGGGAGTGACATGTTTGGAAGATGGAGCATATTCAGAACTGACAGCAGATCAAGAATGGTATGTGAAGCGCCTCGCTCATCGTCTCATTCAATGGCGTAAAAGTGGTTCTGTGGACACGGATGATCTAATATCGGCAGCACGCACAAGATGGTGGCAATATTGTATGCGCCATCAAGATCATTCTACCACCTTAAATGATCAGGAACAGCAAGAGTGGTTAATAATTGCCTTTCGCCAACAAGTTAAATTTGCTATGCGCGATATATTGCGAGCATCAACACCAGTAAAAGTCACACGATCCTATCAAGCTAAAATGAAAGCTTACGAATCTCCCTACTCTGTTGATCTTGAACACGCCATCAATGTCCGCGCGGGCGACGAAGTTGCTAATTCGGAACTTTGGTTCGATGTTGTCGCCAGCATTCAGCAACTTCCCCAAAGAGATCAGATCATTCTCTCTCTCTTTATCGAGCAAGGGTACAATTTTACAGAAATATCGTACGCAATGGACTTATCCGTCTCTACCGTTTCCAGAGCATATCAACGATCATTACAAATAATAAAAAATAATGTCGAAGAAAATCGAAACACACGCAAAAAATAGAATAAATTGACCGTATATAGAGTAAGGGGGTTACGAAGATGAATCCTACTCCGATCGATCCGAGGCAAAAGCCAACTTCTATCACTGCTATGCCAGGAAAATCAATAAAAGTTCATTCTACTCCATCAACAAGTATCACATTACCATCAGATCAACATGAACAAACCCATATACAAAAGCTTGATCAAATTAAAGCACAAATTGCACAAGGTGCTTACCTGACAAGCGCAGAGGGACTTGCAAAGAAGATAGTCGAAGGCGGCTTCCTTGATTAGAAAGTTATTATAAATATTCTTACCATCTTTTTTAATCAACTAGTTAAAGAAATCTAAGGGGTGTACACATGACGAGTCAGTCCGTAGATCACTTACTTGAAACTTTAGAATTAGTGACTGAACAAGTCATCGAAGTAATTATTTCACATCAACCACAAAGATTAGAGTCACTCGTCATTGACCAATGCCGTTATCTACGAGAACTTCAAATGCATCCTGTAGAAGTAATAAATAAGACGCGAATTAAGCACTTACACGAACGCGTTATGCAACAGCAAACGCTCATTTCACAGGCTTTACAAGTAACGGATTTTTTTCTTTCAAGAATGAACGAATCACCTACATTTCAAACACTTGGATAAATAATACACAAAACATCTATTCTACTTATTTTCTACATCTCATTTAGTAACACAAGCAATCTTTTATGCAGTGAAAGAATGTTTGTTATGCGTGCTCCATTATGATTTTTATAGCTTATTGGTCCACATAAGAGAAGTAAAATCAGCAACCTTAGAGATGGTTTTTGGAGGTGTACCTATGTCGCTCTCATCATTTTTTGGACTTAACATTGGCGTGAGTGCTCTCGATGCGATGCAACAAGCAGAGGATGTTGTTGCAAATAACATCTCTAATGCCAACACGCCAGGTTATGTTCAAGAAACAGCTCAACTTCAGGAAAGTAGCGCTTATCCCCCAATTCCATCGCAAGATCAACCCATCATGGGCGGTCAGATGGGACAAGGTGTCGACGTAAGTGAAGTGACGAGAGATACTAACTCCTTCGTTAATGAACAAGATCGCTCTAACCAATCAACTTATAACATGTACAAAACATACGATACAAATTTAACACAAATTGAATCCATTCTAAACGAACCAAGCTCTGATAGTATGCAAAATGCAGTGGATCAATTCTTTGCCTCTTGGCAAACACTTTCAACGGATCCGTCAAACACAGCTGCACGTCAATCTGTCATTTCGGAAGCACAGACACTTGGGCAAACCTTTCAAACGATCACCACTCAACTTGAAGGTCTTCAATCTAATTTAGTCAGTCAGATTCAAGAACAAGTCCAAGAACTTAATGGTTATGCGAGTCAAGTAGCTCAATTAAACAACCAAATTGTTCAAATTAACCAGATGAATTCTGCCCCTAGCGCCGGTGGCCAAAGTAGTCAACAAGAAAGTCCAAATCAACTTTTGGACCAACGCGGACATATCCTTGATGAAATGGCTCAACTTTCAAACATCTCTTACAATCAGACTGGATTTACAGGTGCGGTTTCTGTGAATATTGGATCTGGTCTATCCCTTGTAACGCTAACAAATGGCAGTTGGACAAGCACTACTATGACTATTTCATCAATGACGCAAACCAGTTTAGTTACACAAACCAGTATGGTTACATCTACAAATGATCAACTGATGCAATCTCCACTAACCTTAACTAATGTAACGTCTGGAATGGTTGCGGGAAACACCCAAAGCCTTGATTACACAAATCAGCTTCTTGCCAATCTCGATACGTTTCTATCGTCATTTTCTAATCAAGTAAATGCAATACAAGGTGCAAGTGGAACTTCTACAATTCCAGTAACAGCCTATCCTCTTATAGGTAACACGGCCACTTATCTAGTGACTGGTTCATCATCAGGAATAACATATACCTATGGCAATCTGTTTATACCAACGACAACGACGGCTGGTAATGTCGTGTTAACTGTCAATCCTTTATTTACACAAAACTCTGGTACAAACTATATCTCAGCTTCAGATCAACCGTCATCACAAGGAAATAATACAATTGCACAACAAATGGAAAACTTGCAGTCACAGTCCATTTCTATAACCTATACACAATTTTCATCTTTTCAATTTGGATCATCGACATATACAAATTCTTCCTACAGCCAAAACACTACTGCTGACCAATATCTTGCTAGTATCGTTTCTAATCTAGGCATTCAGACTGCTGCAGTGCAGTCAAGTGAATCGACGGCTAACTCTCTTGCTCAGCAATCTTCTAATCTAAGACAATCGATTTCTGGAGTAGATACCAACGATCAAGCCGCAAAGATGGTGGAATTTCAAAACAGCTACGATGCAGCCGCAAAGTTTATTAGCGTATATGACACAATGTTACAATCACTAATTAATATGATTCCATAAAAGTACAATTCTTCAACATGACTCACATTGTAAATTACCAAGCAGACAGCTTCAAGGAGGTGCATTTTCATGCGAATCACTCAAAATATGATGACTCAACAATTCATCTACAATATCACAAATCAAAATCAACAGATGCAAACTTTGGAAAATGAACTTTCAACAGGCAAAAGTTTAAACCAGCCTTCAGATAATCCATTAGCCGTTTCACAAGATATGGGGATTCGCGCTTCCCTGAGTGAAACCACTAGTTATCAATCAACCATTAACTCCGGATTGAGTTGGATGCAAAATACAAGTTCAGCCATCCAGCAGATTTCAACTGCATTACAATCTCTACAAAGTACTGTTCTTGAAGGAATCAATAGCACAAATCGCAGCTCTTCGTCACTACAAGCTCTTTCTGAAACAGCTCAACAATTGTCAGCTAGTATATATCAAGAATTAAACGCTAAACAAGGCGATCGGTACTTATTTGGCGGCGTCCAAACAAACGTAGCTCCAACAACTACTACTTTACCTCCTTATTCAACAGTTTCAACGAGTGATGGTCAGTTTTATAGCGTTCTTAGTTCGTTTACTACGACAAACAGTTCGAGTATTACATCAGATGGTAGTCCAATCACTCAATCCATTACTGATGCGCAGAATATTCTCAGTGGCTCTCAACCTTATTCCTTGCAGTTATCTGAAACAACCAGTTCTACCGGTACCGTATCATCAGGAAATATCAAACTGATGAATTCATTGACAGGAGCTATCCTAGCAACTGGATCGATAGCTAGTGGAGCAAGTTCTGGAACTATAGTAACTCTAACTTCCGTCTCTGGTGCTGCACAAATGACACTCACACTTAGTAATCCTGTTTCATCTACATCGAGTGGATCCTTTAGCATATCAGATTCACTTGTACCTACTACAAGTTTTTCCACTGGATTTAGTGTGGTTTCTGGAACGTCCGGATCCATTTCTTACAATGTCGCTCCTAATGTCGATATACCGATCAATGTATCCGCACATGACTTGATGCTATCCGGAGTCTCTGGAACAAGTCTACAAAATACGCTACAACAAATATCTACTGATCTACTCACCGGAAACACAAACGGATTAGAAAATGATCTTACTAACTTACAAGTGAACATGACTAATGTAACTAATATTAATTCTGATGTGGGTTCACGCATTCAACGACTCACATCTCTTCAAAACCAAATGTCATCATATCAAACGACACTTACTAACCAAAAGGGGGTGATTCAAGGCGCAAATATGGCACAGGTGATTAGCCAGTTCAATACCGACCAAACCGTTTATACGGCGGCACTTAAGATGGGGTCGCAAATCTTACTTCCATCACTCATCAGTTTCTTGCCTAGCTAATGAGTGCCCTGGCCAATGATTCACAACACAAACAACATACGAAGGGTTGGGTATACTTATGTCAGTAAACTTTAGCGTAAACAATAACGCACAAGCACAATCTATCTTGCAAAATTTGAACGATGTACAGAACAATATCAATAGTGAATATAGTGCATTGTCAACGGGTAACAGTGTCAACTCTGCAGCAGATAATCCAGCAGGATATGCCATTTCACAACAAATGACTTCACAAGTGAACGGTTTGAATCAAGCAACGCAAAACTCACAAAACGGCATTAGTATGATTCAAACAGCAACAGGTGCCATGAACCAAGTTGAAACGATCATGCAAACGATGTCCAGCCTTGCAACAGAAGCATCTACTGCTGGCATGTCTTATTCTGATCGCGCCAACCTACAGTTAGAGATGAACTCGCTCGCACAACAAATCAACAGCACAACAAATCAAACTCAGTATAATGGTATCAATTTGTTGAGTGGTCAGTTCGCATCTTCTTCAACAACTGAAGGTACTTCAAACTTGACAATTCAAGCAGGCGCTAACCAAAATCAAACTTTAAGCTTTAATATTGCTGCTACCGACGTAAACACACTTAACATTGCAGGTACTTCTGCAGCTGGAATTGCACTTTCATCAGGTTCAATTTCAACAGGAGTAGTTTCAGGAACAAATGGCGCTAGTTTTAGTGGTTCCTCTGCAGAAAACTTTGTTACCACAGCAGCTAATCAAGCTATAACCTTTTCTAATAGTACTATTTTTCAAAGTGGTCAACAATTTAAAATTGCAATAAGCGCAAACGTAAGTTCAACTTCTTCTGGTGCATCAGTTACATCTGAAACATTGCAATTGCAAACAGAAAATGGAAACGATATAGGCAATGCAGTATCTATATCAGTTGCAAGCGCCACAAGTGGCGGCACTGTGACACTAGGTGATTCCGCAACAGGTGCACAACTTACTATAAATCTAAATGAAGCAGTTAATGCTTTTACTGTAACTTCTGGTTCTTCAGGAACATTTAATGGAGTCATATCTTTTACTGCAACTGGTGGCACTGCGTCACAGGCAGGTTCGCAGCTTAATAATTGGCAAGCAAGCAGTAGTGTGGTTGGATTAAACATCATGAATCAATCCAGTGCACAAAATGCAATTACTTCCATTCATAATGCACTAAATCAGCTTTCTAGCCAACAAGCTCAGTTAGGTGCCGTTCAAAATCAATTGAACTATACGGTATCGGATCTGCAAAACTCATCAGAAAATCTGCAGAATGCAAAATCGACCATTACCAATACGAACATGGCCGCTGAATATACGCAGTTCTCACAAAATCAAATCTTGGATCAAGTGGGACAAAGCATGTTGTCTCAAGCAGACCAACAGCCTGCTTCCATCTTGAAGCTCCTTCAATAGTCATTTGCACTCTTAATACACACATAGTAGGTTATGGGAAAATCGCGTGATTATTTCTTGCGCGATTTTCCTCATAGGGGGTGACAGTGATGTCGATGAATCTATTACAACAACTAAATACAATCCCAAACTTAGGTGGTACTGGGCTACCTGTACAACAATACGCATCAGAAATGCAAGCGGTACTCACATCGCAACTGGAGCAAATACCGGATAATGAACTTTCGACATTATCTTCAACGCAGAGTGCTTTAACTAGTCTCCAACCAGCTCTTTCGCAACTCCAATCCGCAACGCAAACTCTTGCAAGTTCTTTGAGTTGGAATTCTGTTAACCTTACAACTACAGGCACCGGTTTTACAGCTACCTCAACGTCTGGTGCACAACCATCTTCTTATACTGTCATGGTCAATAATCTATCTACTGCACAGTGGAATACCGCCTCTGTGAGCTTAGCTACTTCTACAGGAAGCTCAACACTAACTGCAGGTACGTTTCAAATTATACCCGCCTCCACTTCTGCATTAACAGGGACTGCTACGATTACTGTTACAAGTGGTGAAAGTTTAAGTTCTATCGTTAGCGCTGTAAATCAAGATACATCTAGCACTGGAGTTGTAGCTTCTGTGCTCGACACAAATGGTGGTTATGAGATCAGTTTTCAAGATACCAATGCTGGCTCAAGTAACACCTTTTCATTACAGGATATTAACGGTGGTACTGTGATATCTGGACAGCTTGGCGTTACATTAACAGCCGCTGCAAAAAATGCTTCTATTACGCTAGATGGCTCTATGACCCTTACTTCAGCAAGCAATGTCTTTACAAACGCAATTCCAAACGTCACAATCAATGTAAGTCAAGCTGGATCATCAGGTACGATTTTACTATCTCAAGATTCAAATAGTGCTTTATCCGCAGTGCAAACTTGGATGAACGCCTATAATTCTGTTATGTCCACATTAAATACAGATACATCTTACACGGCACCAACAACATCTGGACAAAATGCACAGGCACAAACGGGTCCTCTTTTTACAGACCCTGCAGCTACAGGCCTTTTATCACAACTGCCAAATGCCGTAAACTCTTTTGTTGGAGCAAACGGTTCAGGCACGCAATCAAGTATCTATCAATCCTTGTCTCAAATTGGCATTGTCATTGACCCAAATACCGGAAAACTAGAATTTCAAACCGCTTCTGGATTTTCATCAGGTAGTACAACTGGCACTGCTAGCTTTAGTGGGACCTTACCATCTGGACAAACTATGTTTACAGATGCAGTAAAAAATAATGCATCTGCTGTGCAACAACTTTTTGGCGTGATTCAAACCACTGCACTCTCATCAGAAACACCAACAACAGGGATTCTAGGTCAAGTCAATACTGTTTTAAATGAATTTTTAGGAGCAGGCAGTTCTACTGGAGTCATTCCTAGCGAATTAAACTCTATTTCGCTACAACAAAAAGAAACCAATCAGTACTTAACTCAATTAAATCAAATGATCGCAAGCAACGTGCAAAATTTTACATCGCAATTAAATAATTTAAATGCCTCGCTCCAGCAATCAAGCGCACAAATGCAACAAATCAACGCATTGATGAATGGCACATCTTCCTCAAGTTCTTCTTCCAATACTGGATCCAGTTCTAGTTCATCAGGAGGTTAATGATCAGATGTTACGCTATGTATGTTGAGGTGACCGTACCATGGATTCTACTATAGAGCGTATATGTAATTTAGATAAACTTATTTTTGAGGCTTTAAAACAAGAAAATTATTATACAGTCTATGTTTTAATGTGGGAACGCACCACTGCGTTATCTTCAATTGATGCTAAAGACAATGTAAAAGATGCCGAGTTATGTCGATTGAATGATCAAACCAGTCAATTGAGCCAACTTATTCAGGAAAACATAACTCGCATTCAACATGCTCTCGATCGTGAAATTCAATTTGCAAAAGTACGAACAAGTTATGCAAAAAATAGTCTGAATCACTCGGCTACATAATACTCAGCTATATACCATAAGTTTCATATGCTATTTCACTACGATAAAAAAGGCGAGGTTTACATGCTCCTATCAGCTTGTATGATTGTGAAAAATGAAGAATGGACCATTAAACGTTGTCTCGAGTCGTTGCAAGGTTTAGTTGATGAAATCATCGTCGTTGATACAGGATCAACTGATCAAACGATTGAAATTGTACAATCATATGGTTGTAAGATCATCACCTATGAATGGGACAATGACTTTTCACATGCTAGAAATGCAGGTATCACACACGCCTCAGGTGATTGGATTCTCGTCATTGATGCAGACGAATTTGTAGAATCAATATCACGACAAACTATTGCTCAGTATCTTGAAATGACTGATGCAGAAGGTGTGTTTATCAATGTTAAAAGTCTGATGGGGCCGCTCGCTCATCCAACAAGCACGCTAGCTATCCGCGTCATGCGTCTATTTCGCAATCGCCACCTCTACACAGGAGCCATTCACGAACAGATTGCTGACTCCGTATTTAAAACAAAACTACCTATAGATAAATTTGATTTGTCCCTTGTTCATTTGGGTTATACCAATGAATTTGTTCAATTTCGCACAAAATCAAAACGCAATACCACATTGATTGAACAATCCATCGCGCAAGACCCTGACAATCTATTTCATGCTACTAACCTCATGGCGGAGTATTCCATTTCTGGACAATATCAAAAATGTGCAGAATTAAGCGAAAAAACATGGAAACTTGTAAAAAGTATGCCTCAAAACGCTTGGCCTAATTATGCTCCACGAATGATCTCTCTGCTGGTCTCGTCGCTATGGGAACTTAAAAAAATCGACAAGTCATTTACATACATGGACGAAGCCATCAGGTACTTCCCGTGGTTTACAGACTTTAAAAAGCGTTACGCAGACATGCTCGCTACACAAGGACACTATAAAAAAGCGATTTCCCAACTCATGGCTTGTCGTGAGCAAGGGGATACTCAGTTGGGGTTAATCGAATTTTTAGAAGGTGCTGGTACCTACTACGCCGCTTATTCACTCGGTATGGTATGGTCTCAAGTCGGCGATGATCTTAATGCACGAAAGTGGTTCCTTCAGGCATTTTTTGAAAATCCCTCGATCGAAACAGCTCTTATCCCTATTATTGGTTTGCTACCAAAAGAATCTAATCTTCTTCATGAATATATTGAACCCAAGTTATATGACCCAACTGCCCTTGCAACTTATGCAGAAGTATACGCCAGTTGGAACTACCCAGATGCACAAGAAGTAGTAGATCGCATCGAGAAAAGGTTTGGTGAATCAGAAGCGACGCATCGAGCACATATGTCCATCCTTCTCAATACAGGTGGTACAGAGGCATTGTTTGAACGTGCAGAAAGAGTAAACTACGATATCGATTGGCTACTTCTCGGTATCCATTGCCTCGACATAGGAGACGAAGAAAAGGCAAACTATGCTCTAGCGCGTGCAAAAGTTCGCGGTGAATATGTTGTAAAAGTAAAAGAAATAGTAGCTTCATCCATGACCGCGACATGGGGATTATCTGGAGTCATTCGCGACTTTATAGCGATACACGCGGAAACTCTTTTAGAAAAATGGTTACTGCAAGCGATAGACATTGATCAATATTGGATCACTCTCAAATGCTCTCCACTACAACAAGTGATGCAAAAGATCGTTTGGAAAGGATGTACCGTTCAAGAGTGTGAACAAAATGCTCTCAATTTTTTTCATCAGCGTCAATGGGAGAAATCAGAAGAGTGGTTAATGAAAAGTAAGCAATATGAACCTTCAGTTACTCAGTTCTTACTGGAATGTGATCTAGCACTAGCTAAAAATGACGTTCAAACCGCAAGAAAAATCATTTTTTCCGGAAAAAACTCATTCCCAGATTCAGAAATGCTAAAGATTGCCTCGGATAAAATTCATACGAAATTAAATCCAACTGAACTATTTCAACCATTAAGGAGTAGATTATCATGAATGCTTCAGATGTTTACCGCCAACAGTCCATTTTAACGGCTCCACTACCCATTAAACTGGCAAAACTGCATGAGCGTGGTGCCATGCTCACGCGCCAGATTCAGAAGCTAGCAGAAGAAAATGATATTACGACTGCTCGTGAATATATTGTTCAAATCGAAGACATACTCACTTTTTTGCGGACATCGCTTAATCCCGATCTTGAAGTCTCTTCTTATGCAGATGCTACCTATATCTTTTATTACAATATGGCAGTATCATGGTTCATTGATCCTAGTAAAGTAAATGAAGGGTATGACTCGATGCTTGAATTTTGGGAGAGTTGGGCTAAAACGTGGATTCAAGTACGTTATCAGTCCTAATACCTAGTATAAAACAAGAAATTAAACTATTGGTAGCACACAAAACAATTTCTACATGCTGTTTTGACAGATAGTTCGTTGTGACATAGTAAGGATGTGCAGAGGTGTTACTTTCAGCTTGTATCATAGCAAAGAATGAAGCGCTCACATTGCGCAAGTGTTTAGAATCGCTACAAGGTGTTGCAGATGAAATCATCGTAATTGATACTGGTTCAACTGATCAGACAATGGATATCGCACGTGAATTTGGTTGTATTATTCATGAGTTTGAATGGTGCAATGACTTTTCTGCTGCGCGCAATGAGTCTTTGCGCTATGCACAAGGTAACTTTATTCTCGTAATTGATGCGGATGAATATCTTGATTCAAAAGAACGACTACACGTACGTGAGTTTCTCACTCAGACAGATGCAGAAGGTATTTTTGTCATATCTAAAAGTTATCTTGGATCACTGACTCACCTATCGAGCGCAGTCCCGATACGAGTGATGCGCATCTTTCGTCGTGGACATCTGTATTCAGGGGCTATTCACGAACAGATTGCAGACTCCGTTTTTCATCATGGAGGTGCAATGGCTACTCTTGACCTCACCTTGCATCATCTTGGGTATACGGATGAATTTTTAGCGCGACGATCAAAAACATCCCGCAACACAGCGCTTCTTGAACAAGAACTCAAACAAGACCCAACAAATGTCTTTCAGCAATCTAATCTTATTGTTGAGTACATGATGCAACGCGACTGGGAAAAAGCCTACCAACTTGCTAACCACACCTGGCAAGAATTAAAACGAAAGTCTCCTACGACCTGGCCTAACTTTACACCGCGAATCGTTCTTAATCTCATAACGATTGAATGGGAGCTTGGCAAAAGAGATCAAGCGATCCACAGTGCACGCGAAGGAATTCACCTGTTTCCTTGGTATACAGATCTCTTGCGTCGCTATGCATCCTTTCTTATGCAACACAATAAAGTAGCAGATGCAGTCAAGATTCTTATGAGATGCCGTGAACAGGGAGATACAACACCAAACCTCATCGAATCGGTAGAAGGTTCTGGGACATATCTTGCTTCCTATGATTTAGCTATGGCCTGGGCTCTTCTTGGCGATGATTTAAGCTCTCGACGTTATTTTTTACAAGCTTTTCAAGAAAATAAAGCATTAGAGGCAGCCATTATTCCGATTGTCATGCTTGCACCTAATGATCCTACGTTTTTACACGAACATTTCGAATCCCGTTTGTGGGATGCACATACGTACGGCAATTATGCTGAGGCTTATGCAATTGCTGGTTTCTCAGATGCTGATAATGTCATTAGTCGAGCAGTTGCAGCCTTTGGCGAAACGGAATCTACACATCGTGCTCGCATGGCTCTACTTTATAGTCAAGGATATGAAGCTCTTTTACAATATACAGAGAATCATCCAGAAGAAATCAATTGGTTATTACTTGGTATATATGAACTGGAGCATGTGCGGGTGAATACTGCCTATTGGGCACTTCAACAAGGTGGATTTCGAGGCCAGTATATCGTAGCTCTTGATCAATCACAAAAAACGCAACCAGCTGTCAAATGGACAGTCACCCCGATCATTCGAGAAATGATCGCTATGCGTGCAGAGCAATTTTTAGTATCCCACTTAAAAAATGCAACAGATATAGATAATGTATGGGTCCAACTAAAATATTCGCCCATCAAGCAAGTTCTTGTTCAAATAAATTGGACAGGACACACTGCTTGGCAATGCGAAATGAACGCTTTACGTGCTTTACAAGAAAAGAAGATGGAAAAAGTACCAACTTGGTTAAAGAAGGCCCGCTCGATACAACCTACAGTTACACAAACAATTATGGCATGTAATTTGGCCTGGTCACGAGGTGACCATCAAACCGCACGAAAATTGTTATATGAAGGAAAGACAATGTTTCCTCAATCCGAAATGCTGAAATACCTATCCTCACTCATCCATAATCAAACTTCTCCACAACAAGTAATGAAAAATATGAAATCAAAGTCACCTTGCGATCGTTAGAACATGGACACCCACTGCGCCGGCTTGATATAGCACTTCGGCGCAGGCGTCGGCTGTTCCACCCGTTGTCAGCACATCATCGATGAGTAAAATAGATTGGCCTTCGATTAATCTTCTAATAAACGCTTCACGTTTGTATAGATGACCTGCTAATCGATATTGTTTGTGATTCACCTCATCTGCTTTACTATGTGTCCATCTGTCCATCATCTTGGCTTTTGAAGACCCTCGATCAAGATGTTGATATTCACTAGGAACTCTTTTCGATCTTCTATCTACCATCCCCAGTTGCAACACACGCGTGCGCAACTGATGCCATCGTGATGAAATAGCTTGACTCTGATGCTTCCGTTCGTTCGTATGACGGTTACCGATCATTTCCCTCCATCGTGCACGTTCAGCCAGTGACTGCGCGATCGATGACTTATGACCATGTCCATCATTCACTAGACCTAACTTCACCATATAATGTTCTATCAAATGCAATGCATATTGATTATAAGTCAGATCATTTGTGTAATTTAGCGCAAATGCTCCCTGCAGTGATTCTATGCGCTGTTGCCTTGAATGCGTGGTTTGACTGTCGCTAAGTGTGACTTTTTCCAATACGTTAGCACATGGTAATGATAGTCGTTTTACTAGAAAAGAAGTGAGATCCTCGGCTTGATTGAATCCTCTGCGACTTTGTTTTTTAGGGTGCATCGGAACAGGCACGATCAAGTGGTCACGAGCATGTCCATAGTGGCGAAGGTACGCTTCGACGATCCACTCACCGAGAATGGGGACAAATCTTCGATCACCTTGATACTTTAAACCTTTGATGACTCGTTCCAGAGTACCATCATAGTGTCCAAAGGCGCGAGCCTCTAAAAACAGGTGAGGCGTTCTTGTACAATCCGAACATAGTCCACCCTCCCCTGCTCGTCCACACACACGGCACAACCCTACGATATTCTCAGTGACACCCTGCTTACAACGATCGCATAGTTTTGGTGGGAAAAAGACGCCCTGTGGTATGTGTTTGAACACACCACCACATAGTGGACACGTTGCTTGTGTTGGAAAGAACAGATCGAGTAACGGATCTACCATACGCACAACAATACCCCCAGGCTGTAACAGTACCTTCGATACCCAATCAAGCCCAACCCTTTGTGTAATCCTAGAGTGAATAGTGTTGCTACTCCGCGTGGTAAATGAGCGATAACACACCTGGACCCACGTGAACACCAACAACTGGATCGAGCTCAATGATGCGCATATTGGCCTGAGGAACCTTTTCTAGTATGGTCTTCTTTGCTTCTGTAGCAAGATCAAGCGCGGCACTGTGAACCACTGCTCCGTAGACATAGGATTTGTCCTGCGAGTCTTCGACAAAGCGTTGGAAGAGCATATCGAGTGCCTTCTTGTGCGTCCGCACTTTTTCATACATATCGATGCGTTTGTCGCGCAGCATCAGTACAGGCTTTATCTGTAACAAGGTCCCGAGTACAGCTGCACCACCGCCGATTCGTCCACCGCGTTTTAGAAACTCTAGTGAGTCTACGACAAAGTATGCACCTATTCTCCCTTGAACTTCTTGTAGGCGAGTTACGATCGTTTCAACGTCTGTCCCTGCTTTCGCAAGCTTTGCTGCTTCTAAGACTTGAATGCCAAGCGCATATGCAACCATCCCAGAATCAACAATGGTAATCTCCCCATCGACCAAACCGCGCGCTGTCTCTGCTGCACGTACCGTCCCACTTAGTTCAGAACTAATGAAGATCCCAAGTACCGCATCATGATCCTTCAATAATCGTGTAAATACCTCGACAAAATCACCAACTGAAGGCTGCGAAGTGGTTGGAAGGACTTTTTCAGTAGAGAGTTTTGCATAAAACTCAGACGCAGTAAGATCGATCCCATCGCGATAGGATTGCTCTCCAAAAATCACATGAAGTGGTACTACCGTCACATCGTGATCCAGTGCTTCTTCACGTGGTAAGTCTGCAGTACTATCTGTAACAATCGCTAACCGCATCGCCATCACACCCTCCAAAAGATATATTCAATATACATGCTACATTCTTTCTTCTAACCTAACGAGCATCAGATACATCAATAAATGGTCTCATACAAAGTGTTCACTTAAAAAGTACTTGATCGCTTTCGTTGTATCTCTTACAACATCAACTTGCTAATATTTCATATAAAGTGAATTTATCATATCACAGGTCTGAGTGACGTCAATCATCGGAATGTACAAATGCAAAAGGAGACCGCCATGTCCCGCAGGCAATCTCCGATACGCAAAACATAGTGTGCCTAAAAAACGATACAAGTACAAACCGACAACTATGCTGTATCACAAGATAGCTATCTCAATAATTCCCATTTCCCTGCTCCATGTGCTCCATGTGCTCCATGTGCTCCATGTGCTCCATGTATCCCATGGTCACGCCACCATTCGCGCCACGCCACAGAGCCTAGAGCTCGTCTCCATCTGCATCCACGCTTGCCACATCAAAGAAGAAGCGGCTACCTTGGCCTACTTCTGAATATACGCCGACATGACCACCGTGGGACTCCACTAGATGTTTCACGATCGCAAGGCCGAGTCCCGTGCCACCTGATTGTCTGCTGCGCGTCTTATCCACACGGTAGAAGCGCTCAAATACACGTTGTGCATCTGCAGGCGGGATACCTACACCTGAATCTTGCACCGCAAATACGATCCGATCGCCCTTGCGCTCAGCCGTCAGCGTGATACTGCCGCCTGCAGGGGTGAACTGTAATGCATTATTGACAAGATTGATTAACACCTGACGCAACCGATCACTGTCAGCTAACGCCACAATTGGCCCACGTCCGATCACTTCCTGCGCTAGAGCCACGCCCGCATCCGACGCATGTCCAGAAAATGTATCGACCACCCGTTGCATAATCCACTCCGCTTCCACAGGTGCCAAATGGAGGTCGATCTGCTTGGCTTCAATGCGCGACAGATCTAGCAAATCTTCGACCAACCGCCCAATGCGATCCGCTTCATCCTGCATGATCTGCACAAATTGCCTAGCAGTCGTCTGATCCAGCAATGCCCCGTCCAGAAGCGTCTCAGCAAATCCCTTGAGCGCTGTAATCGGCGTTCGCAGTTCATGCGAGACATTGGCCACAAAATCACTGCGCATCCGTTCCAAACGGCGCCATTCACTCACATCGTGCAAGAGCACAACCGCCCCTGCAATCGAGCCATTGGACTGCTTAATCGGTGTCACGTGCGCTTCAAGCGTCAGTTCCTGCGGCTTGTGTAATTGTACTTCCCGCTTTTGAACAACCCCATATGCGATCGCCTCATCGACTAACGACGCGAGCCCATAGTGGTGACCCGCCTCCCAGTGCCAGCGTCCGACCATATCGTCTTCATTGAGGCTAAGAAGACGCTGAACAGCCGCATTGACAAGCACGATCTTCCCCGCCCGATCAATCACAATCACACCACTGACCAGCGGCTCCATGATCCCCTCAAGCTTACTGCGCTCTTGCATCGTTTCCTCGCGCGCCTCACGCATCAACTCAGCCAGTTCATACACCCGCGACAAAATGTGCAGCTCACGCCCACCCACTGCGATCCGCGCAGGCAATTCACGCTGCGAAATCCCCGCGTCTAGCACCTGCGCAAGTGCGTGTTGCCATTTGCGCACATGATATTCCCGATATAAAGTATAGAAGATAGGCACCACACAAATGGCTCCTATCACAATCCACGGTTCAATGCTCAAAAAATTCACATACTTTTACTCCCCTCGCACAAATTTATAGCCTACACCACGTACCGTCTTGATATACCGCGGATTTTTCGGGTCTTCCTCCACCTTATCGCGCAAGTGACTGATGTGCACATCGACAAGCCGCGTGTCCCCAGCGTACTCATATCCCCATACACCGTCTAGCAGTTGATCGCGACTAACCACACGATCCAAATTTTTCAGCAAATAATGCAACAGTTCAAACTCCCGTGGCGTAAGCTCGATCAATTCTCCGCGCACAGTGACCTCATAGCGCCCAGAATCCATAAGGACATCGCCCACTTTGTACAGATCCCCTTGTGCTGCAACAGCAGCCACTGGCTCATCCGCCTTTCGCCGCAACACAGCACGCACACGTGCCACAAGCTCACGCGGGCTAAATGGTTTCGTCACATAATCATCCGCACCCATTTCCAAACCAACGACACGATCGATCTCCTCGCCACGCGCCGTGAGCATGATAATCGGGACCTTCGAATTAGCTTGACGCAGTCGTTTACAAAGTTCCAGACCATCGACACCAGGTAACATCAAATCCAGCACGAGCAGGTCATAACTCCTCTTGGCAATGAGTTCGAGAGCAGCATGCCCCTCCTGTGCAGTCTCTACTTCATAGCCAGCCATGCGCAAATTGTACTCCACAAGCGTTCGGATCGCTTCCTCATCATCGACTACAAGCACTCGCTCAGCCACAACATCGCCCTACCCCTCAGTCATTTCATACAAATCCATCGATCATCATTTATCCCGTAAGCGAAAAGATAGCCGTGTATACCGCTTCGTCGCATCTACTCGGCGCAGCGCAACTTCAAACGCCCGCACAGAACCGACCACCACAAGCAGTTGCTTTGCACGAGTCATCGCCGTATACAACAGCTGCCGATAGAGCATCACCGTGTGCTCCCGCACCAGCGGAAGCACGACACACGGATACTCACTCCCTTGACTCTTGTGCACAGACACAGCAAAAGCGTGCGTCAGCTGATTGCACTCCGAACGTGTAAGCGGTACCTCTCGTGCATCCTCCTCAAACCCTAAACGAAAAATCAGACCATCGCCCTGCACAGCACTCACAAATCCAATGTCTCCATTATACAAATCACGATCATAATCATTTTTAATATGCATCACTTTATCCCCCACGCGAAAGATGCGTGGGCCCACTTGCAATGTCTCATTGGTCTTTGGCAACATCCGTTGACTCAACGCCTCATTCAGTCGTTCCGTCCCACAATATCCTTTTCGCATCGGTGAGAGCACCTGTACATTACTGCGCGCATCAAGTGCAAGATACCCTGGCAGTCGTCTCGCTGCAAGATCCACAACAAGCTCTGCTACCTTTTGCGCATCCTCTTCTTCTATAAAATAGTAGTCAATATCGTCAGACTTTTCAAAGCGTGGCATTCTACCTCGGCGCACCTCATGCGCTGCAACCGTAATCGCACTTTGCTCTGCCTGCCGAAACACCAACTGCAATTCAATCACAAGAGCTAATTGCGATTCAATGACATCGCGTAAAATTTGCCCTGGCCCCACAGACGGTAACTGCCACGGATCACCCACAAGAAGTAAATGTGCACCATCTGGCAATGCATCAAGCAAATGGGCAAATAGTGGCGCATCCACCATCGAAGCCTCGTCCACAATAAACAGATCCCCTTCGATGCGGTGCGAACGATTGCGTGCAAACCCATAATGCCCGTTGCCTTGTTGCCCCACTTCCAGTAAGCGGTGAATCGTTAATGCCCCCTGCCCCGTACTCTCTGCCAACCGTTTAGCCGCACGCCCCGTTGGCGCACAGAGCACAACCTGTAAACTGCACCGCGTAGCTTCCGTCACAACACTGCGCACAGTCGTCGTCTTCCCAGTGCCAGGTCCACCCGTTAACACCACTAACGGATGCGTAAATATAGCTTGTGCCGCATGTCGCTGAAGCGGCGTCAAAAGATCCCCATCTTCACTGTGTGCGGGCTGAGTCCTGTCGCCCACCTCACGATGTGCCTCTCTTTCCACTTTCGCTTCCACTTTCGCTTCCACTTTCGCTTCCACTTTCGCTTCCACTTTCGCTTCCACTTTCGCTTCCACTTTCGCTTCCACGAGTTCCCTCACGCGCGTCGCAATCGCGGTCTCCACCCTGTACATCTGCGGCAAGTAGACGAGTAGCTCATCTTCCACTTGTTCAAATATGACACGACCCCTTGTAGCAAGTTGACTCCCAACTACCGCTAGATCCTCTGCCGAAAGCAGTAAGAGCCTCTTCGCTCGCTCTAACCACATAGCATGTGGCAAATAGACGTGACCCTCATCTTCCGCTACCGACAGTGTATGCAAGAGCGCCGCGGCCATTCGTTCCGGATCATCTTCCTTGATACCAACCGCCCGCGCGATACCATCAGCTGTTTTAAAGCCGATGCCAGACACTTCTCCTACCAGTTGGAACGGGTGCGTGAGAACGGCCTCCATCGCCGCGCTCCCACTGCCAAACGAAGACACGACCTTATCTGCCAGATGGAGCGGTAACCCATGCGCGCGAAAAAAAGCACCCAACTTCGCTACGTCCTCTTGTGTAGCAAAAGCATCCACTACCGCTTTTGCTCGTTTTTTAGTCAACCCTGGAACCTTCGTGATCGCATCCGGTTGCTCACGCAAAATATCGAGCGTGCGAACGCCAAATTGATCCACAATGCGCTTGGCGGTCTTCTCCCCAATCCCAGTAAATCTTCCACTCGCAAGAAATCGAATAATACCGACTTCACTGGTCGGTGCCTGCGTGCGAAATGCATCCACGTGAAATTCTGTCCCGTATTCTACATGCTGTCGATAATGCCCTGTGAACTCACACTCGGCACCAAGCGCAATCTCAGACAACATGCCAACAGCTCGCACCGTCTCGCCATTGGTCAGACGCACACGCAAAACAGCATATCCTCGATCCGACAACAGCAAAAACTTCTCAGCCATGCCTCGCACATGTACGGTCGCCATCGCTACACATTCAAATCCATGCGCACACCATCGACCATATAAATGACCCATTCGCCGATGTTCGTGGCATGATCCCCGATGCGCTCCAAATTTTGTGCCACCATCATCAGTTGCATCGCCTGTTCTACAGCCGTTGGCGTTGAGATCATCAGGCTTAGCAACTCCCGAAAAATGTGCGCATACAATCCATCGACCACATCATCGCGCACCGCAAGCGTCTTGGCGAGTGTAGCATCCTTGCGAATAAACGCAGTCAATCCATCGCGCACCATCATTTCAACCAAATCAGCCATGCGCGGAATATCGATCAACGGTTTTACCCACGGCTGCCTGCTCATCCGCAGTACGACTTTTGCAATATCCACCGAGTGATCAGCCATGCGTTCAAGGTCTGTCACCGCTTTTAACGTAGTGCCAAGCGTGCGCAGATCTCCCGCCATAGGTTGTTGCAGGGCAATCAATTGGAGTGACCGTGTCTCAATGTCAATCTCCATTCGATCAATCTGATCATCCCCTGCCAACACCTGTTCTGCTAACGCCTGATCCTGTTCTGTCAACGCCCGAACAGAATGAAAAATCGATTCTTCTACAAGCGTGCCCATCTTCAAAAGGTCTTGCTGTAACGCTTCCAAATCCGCATGAAACTGACGCCTTGGGTCCAAATTGGAATCCTCCTACATCCTTGAGGCCATTTAAAGTTTATCGCAATGATATGAAGATCACGTTAAGTTATCGTAAAAACAGTTCAACTTCATCCACCCACATCGCATCACCACGGCATGGGACAAACTCACCTCGTTTGATCTTTCTATTATGCACGAAAAGGAGATGGAAACATAGCATCCCATCTCCTCCACCAAACACATGAAAACCATCCCCATGCACAGCACATGAATCCACGGTGCATGTAAGCCCTTACGCCAACAGGCGTGCAGAACCAACACTCAACACTCAACACTCAACACTCAACACTCAACACTCAACACTCAACACTCAACACTCAACACTCAACACTCAACACTCAACACTCAACACTCAACACTCAACACTCAACACTCAACACTCAACAACTTAACGAGCATCACATCAGTGACCGCTTGCTATGCGTTGCGCTTCACGACATCAGTGGCTTGCCACCGAAAAATACTGGAGCGTTTGCTTTTCAATCCTACCTTGGCGAACTTGTTCACCTAGTTCCTCTTCGACAACGCGCAGTTCTTTTAGAATCCGAAAGCGCGCCTCTCCGTTCTCTGCATCGAGCCACGCATGCAGCAAGCGCTGTTGCTGTAGTTGAAGTTCCTTGAACTCTTCCATAGTTGTCATACCTCCCGTGCATTTCATTATCCACAGTGTACTGCATATTGAACCCAAAATGGATAAGGTAAAGTAAGCATTTTGTGAAGAAATCCGCAATCTTCCTTCATATTGCGCAAAGTTATCTCTTCGCTTATGATAGTGTACATCATACCCATTTGAGTAGATAAGAGGTGCAGATGCATGCCATCTTTGATCGGTCAACGCATTCGCGAGCTACGTATCGCACGTGGACTTACGCAAACACAACTAGCCGATGATATGGTCACTCCAAGTATGATCAGTCAAATTGAAGCAGGCAGAGCAATGCCTTCAGAAACATTATTGAAACGATTAGCAGAGCGCCTTGAGACACCTGCAGACATGTTTTTTTTGACACCGTCCACAAGTGATGTCGTACACCAAAAAATAGAGATCATCCGCACATGCATACTGTTACAACGGTATCAAGAAGCAGAACAACTCATCGAAGAAGCCTTTACTACACCTGCAGGTCACGTCGAATTGAATTATTTCAAGACGCAGCTACTCATCGCAAGAAAGGAATTTCACGCAGCATTTCAAGCGATCACTACTACCTTCACACTTGCACATGAGCAAGAACGATACGATTTATTTGACAGTCTATATGTATTACAAGGAGATATTTTATTTGCATTAGGGGAAATACATACTGCATTACATGCTTTCGAGCAAGCCAAGCGGTACTTTGAACGACAACTACAACAAGATAGCGTGATGCAGGCGCAATTGTACATCCGCCTGAGTGAATGCAATCACATGCTTGGTCAAAAGCTACGATCCACAACCTATGCACACATCGCATCGACAAGCGTTGCAGTCGGAGACCGTTCAACAAAGATCGCAAACGAATACCTGTCACACGCCCTCCATTTACTACAAGTAGGTCAGGAACAAGAAGCAGGCCGTGTGGCCGCTCAAGCAAGAACCATGCATCAAACCTTACACTGGGTAGAATCTGCTCTGGAATCCGATCTTTTGCTCATCATGCACCATCTAGACCAAGGCGAGATCGAAGAAGCCGATGATCTGATATCTATGTATCTAGAACGCAACTCTTTTTATATGACACTAGAACTCCATACGCGTTTAAACTACTTAATTGCAGAAACGCACCTCGCATACGGCCAAGTCAACGAAGCGATCACTATCATGGATGAAATCATCGCAAAAGGATCAGATACGCCGTCCATCGAGCGATTGCATGCATTAACGCGTGCTATTCGTGCACTTGTATATAAGGACAAACCAAAACTCATAGAACTTGCACAGATTGCCCTACACGATGCGCTTCATTATCGTCGCTTACCACTCGCTGTAGAAATATCCACAATGGTTAGCCGCGCGCAGGTCCGCATGGGACACACTGAGCATGCACAGCAGATGCTAGAACAACTTGATCGTACGATACAAAGCATATAACAGCTACTTTTCATACGCCGCCACGCGATTGCGCCCACGTTGCTTAGAGCCCACATACATGGCGCGATCTGCATTGCGCAAAAGGTCTACGGAAGAGTTAGCCATCTCCGGATATACCGCCACACCGATACTCATCGTAATATAAATAGGCATAAAGGATGTTTTCCCGATCGGCGTGATCATTACCTGATGATGTTCGATCCCCTCGCGTAACCGTTCGGCAATCGCAAGTGCTACCTCCAGCGTAACATTTGGCAAAATGACCGTAAATTCCTCTCCACCATAGCGACACACCACATCTTCATACCGGACCAGCTGTCGAATCTGATTGGCCACCGACTTCAGTACTTCATTACCAGCCAAATGCCCGTACCTATCGTTAATTTGCTTGAAATGGTCCAAATCCATCACCAATAATCCGAGTGATGCGTGTAACCTGTCTGCATCATGCCGCATACGCTCGATCACAGAATCAAAGTATCGATAGTTATACACACCTGTCAATTGATCAATGTAGCTTTGTTCCTCCGTACGAGCTAGACGCCGCGCATTCCATAGAGAGATTGCAACCTGACTCGCTAAAATTTGCACCATCTCTTGATCCCGATGTGAATACGCATGATAGTCAGTGTGTGTCACTGTTAATACACCTAGAGTCTCATCTTGATAGATGAGAGGGACGGCCACAATCGAGCGACCTGGTACAGGTGCCACACCATGAATCTGACGATCAACTGTCACTCGCCTTCGGCCACTATCAAGTAGTGATTGTCCATGCAAAAATGCCGTCCCCGTGACACCGTCACCTGGTTGTAATCGAACCTTGCGCATCATCTCTTCCGTCTCACTGGATAGACCACGCACCCCGCATGGTATGAGCATCCCTTCTGCATCAGGGCAAAATAGATAGCAGGAAGTCATGCGAACAATCTTAGCTAGACCATCTAACAAGACAGTCACGACCTGATCTTCACGAAGCTCACTACTTAAATCCATCGTCAAGTCACTAATCAATGTCAGTTGCCGATTGGCCAATACAAGGTTTGAATAGAGCCGAAAAATATATAATAGCACTATGAAGGGAATGGATAGATAAAGAATGGCTTGCAGTCCATAGATTTTTTCAAAAAAAACAAATAACAAGGCCAGTGAAAATTCCACTGCAAACGAACCTAGATCCCACTTAATCTCTAGAAACCACGGGTCTTCAGGTGCCTCCACAGCGACATGTAAGAAGTTGACGAAGTAATTGGAGATAAAGTGCAAAACGGCAAACACTACAATAGGCAAGAGAAGAGCGAGCATGGAGGTAGAAATCCTATCTGGAAAATCCCCTCCCGCTAACCCATACCCAAGACTCGCAAATGTAGGCATGAGCATAAACATACCGATATTTTTAATGGTCCGTTCTACATCCCATGTCTTCCCGCGAATCAGTTCGCCGATCACCCATGCAACAATCAAACTCATAGCCGTCACCACGGGTCCAAATAGCAAAAACATAGGAATCTCGACGCCAAGCGACAGACTGATCATCTGTCCCCCTAAAAGTACCGGAGAGATATACGTAAGAGTCAACAGTAAAAATAACACAGAGAATAGCAACCACATAAAATGGGTGAAAGCGGGAAATGGAAAAATAAGTGCGCTGCTTATGAGGCTAATGATCGCAAGAGACCAAACACCAATCACACTCGCCCAGTACCTCTTTTTTACAACCATAACTCCCACTCCCCATAATGCATCGAAACAAGTGGATCTTTTTATCTCTCTCTTTTCGTGATGTCAGTGAACCCATAGTCGATGTCCTGATCACGCACCAAGACAATGTCTCTCTATGCGTACTGGGAACAATTCTCCATTCACAAAGAATCTCCTGCTAATTTTACAATTTTATTTCGCAATTTATAAGAAAACTGTACATTACTCTACAGAAGTTTTAATCATTACACAATTGTGTGCCAAACCATCCGAACCAATCATCGAATAACTACTGAAAATGCGAGAGCACACGCAATACTTGGCGCATGTCCTCTTCACCATCTACCCGAACCACCATCGTTTGTCCACGTTGCCCAGCCCCAAGTAGCGTAGATACATCACTCCAGCATCGGTCATTGGAACTGGGTATATAAGTTACAAAAGAAAATCGCACAGATAGCTTAGAAATAATCATAGCTGTTTCATCTGAAGCACTCAAATCAACAATAAACACATCCTGCACATCCTGACCTTGTGCATACGTTTGTAACGACAATTGGCGAATAAACCACTCAATCCACTGATTGGCATGCCCAACGATTACGATCAAACTAGGTAGCGTCGTTTCGGTCAAACGATGAAACTTACGACTCAATTGCCACAGTAACACGACAAGCCCGTACACTGCCAAAAACACAATGACGAGTGAAAGCATATCCATCACCTTCGTCAATTTGTCTTTATGTTATATGGCTAACAGTCTATGCAACGGAGAATGCCTCGGTGCTCCTGCATATGTGCAAGAAAGACAAAAAAAAGAACGCGAATCATCGCGTTCAAAATGGGGTTAGGGTGTTCACTCTCTATATTCGTCCCGCTCACTGATTTTGTGGGGGTTGTTGCGACATTATAGTCCTGCTTGTTCACGCAAAGCTGCAGCACGATCCGTGCGCTCCCAAGGCAAATCCAGATCAGGGCGACCAAAATGTCCGTACACCGCAGTTTGTGCATAGATTGGCCTACGCAAATCAAGTGCCTTGATAATCCCTGCCGGACGCAGATCAAAATTAGCTTGGATCAACTCTTCAATCTTTTCATCTGCAACTTTTCCAGTTCCAAACGTATCTACCATAATTGATACTGGATGAGCGACACCGATCGCATACGCGATCTGTACTTCACACTTGTCAGCTAGACCTGCCGCTACGACATTCTTTGCCACATAACGCGCCGCATAAGCCCCGGAGCGATCGACCTTAGTCGGATCCTTCCCAGAAAATGCACCGCCGCCGTGCCGCGCATATCCACCATACGTATCCACAATAATTTTACGACCTGTAAGACCAGCGTCTCCTTGTGGGCCGCCAATCACAAACCGTCCAGTAGGATTAATCAAATACCGCGTCTGCTCATCCAATAAATGTGCCGGAACGATCTCTTTAATAACGAGTTCTTTCATATCGCGTTCGATCGTCTCTAAGTCGACAAGCGGATGGTGTTGGGTAGAAATGACGATCGTATCAACCCGGACAGGGCGATTGCCATCATACTCTACGGTAACTTGTGTTTTTCCATCTGGACGCAAATAATTGACAATGCGCTCCTTGCGTACTTGCGCTAAGCGCCTAGCAAGTCCATGTGCAAGTGAAATAGGCAGTGGCATCAGATCATCTGTCTCATTAACAGCAAGTCCAAACATCAGACCTTGATCACCTGCGCCAATCGCATCAAGATCTTGCTCCGTTTCTTCGCCATGCCGTGATTCAAGTGCTTTATTTACACCCATAGCAATGTCAGGAGATTGTTCGTCAATCGACGTAATCACTGCACACGTATCTGCATCAAAACCATACTTTGCACGTGTATACCCAAGATTGCGAATCGCTTCACGCACAACATGCGGTATATCTACATAACCTTCTGTAGTGACTTCTCCCGCAACGAGTACGAGACCCGTTGTGACCGATGTTTCGCAAGCGACACGCGAAAATGGATCTTGTTTTAAAAATGCATCTAATAACGCATCAGATATCTGATCACATATTTTATCAGGATGACCTTCAGTTACGGATTCAGAAGTAAATAACTTACGGTTGGCCATATCAATCGCACCTCCATACCAGTACACTTGTCTCGTAACAGAGACATTGATACTGTATTACAGTCGCGACATTGTGTCAATGAAAAGGGTGGACAAGCAGAGCTCACAAGTGACACTGCCCCCTCGCCCACCATATCATCCTGTTTATTTTTCACACACTACAGATCAATTACTCACTTTTATTTTGTTGTGATAACGCCATTTCGCCAAATGCCACGAGCTTTCGCGTCATATGACCACCAACTGCACCTGCATCTTTTGTCATAATATGACCCCAGTAGTCTTCACTGCCTTTAAATACGGGCAATCCGAGTTCTCCTGCAATTTCATACTTCATATCATCGAGTGCCTTATGCGAAGCTTTAATGACTTGTGAGAAACCACTAGACATATGATTCCCTCCCAGAACAGTATGTTCGCTTACGCGACATCTCTATCGTGTGCACTGAGCGGAATTATAGAACGTCAAGTTTTGGTCAAAAATGCATCTTTCTTCAATGAGATCGATCTCGACCATCGTCCGCATCTACTGCTAAAGCACGGCTATGCCATGCGCTAAAAGCCGGAATTCCCTCTTCATGATGCAAGACAAGCGCCGCAATCGCAGACATTCCCCGTTGGTCAGGCAACCAATAACTAACACCTGGCCCCACACTAAAATTGCCAGGAACAGAGTGTGCATGGTATTCGATCACCGGATGAACAAGTGCATAAGCAATCTGAATATCCTGATCAGTCACTTGTGAATCAAGTGTTTTCATGACTTGCACAAAAAGCCCATAGGGCAGTTTAGAGGCGACGTCCACTGCACTGCGCATAAATCGTTCTTGTCTGTGTACACGTCCAATATCACCAAGTGGTTCATGCCGAAATCGAACCACAGCAAGCGCTTCCGCTGGACTCAGTACATGCGTCCCTACAGAGAGATGCACGTCTCCTTCCGGTGCCATGACAGGACGATCAAGTGTAAATGGCATTCTTGGCACAAGACTTAATGCGTGCCGAAAACGCGCGAAATCCATAACGAGTACATCGTCTATAGGGATGCCAGTCAGCGTGCTGACAGCAGTAGAAAGTCCCTTGCGACCGCGCAAAAGGTAGACGCCATTGATCTTCGTATAACCTTCATGCGGTACATATACACGCGTATCTCTTGGAATATGTACCGCATTGACAACACCACTCCCGAGCTTAGAACTGAGTAGCACTAAGGCATCTGTATGAGCATCTGTTCGACGATCCGGATCTTTACTCGTCCCATCGTGATCAAGTCCAGCGATTAATAATGTATAGCGTTTTCCCTGTACAAGATCCTTTGCATAGGATGGACTCACGGATAACAAAACAGAAAACAAACTCAGAAAAGCAACGAACAGACTCATCTTCTGTCTTGCAACTTTCAAATTACACGCAACTCCTTTTCCACACAGAGGACAAGACTAACCCTTTAGCGGCGCGCCCGTGATCGCGCATCCAACCAAGCTGCAAGTGCAAATTGTGGCAACACAAGTTGCCGTCGCCACCGACTAGGTTCACGCAATAAACGATAAAACCATTCGAGGTGAAGGCGCTGCATCATTACGGGTGCGCGTTTCACAGTTCCCCCTAAGACATCGATGACACCACCAATGCCGATAGCCAGTGGTACACCTAGGCGATCCTTATATGTAGCAATAAACTCTTCTTGCCGTGGTTGCCCTAAGCCAACAAATAAAATGTGTGGCCGCACCTGCATAATATCAGCAAGTACCTCATCTACCTGATCAGATGTAAAATACCCATTTTTACCTGTAATATTCAACCCTTGATAACGGCCTCTTAGCACATGCATCGCTTTTTGCAAAGCCTCCTCAGTGGCTCCCAAAAAATACACCCGCAAATTCTGATCGTGAGCATATGCCAATAACCGTTCAGTTAGCGATACACCCGTCACCCGTTCTGCAATCGGTTGCCCATACCATCGCGATGCAATCACAATACCAATGCCATCTGGAGTAATGAGATCTGCTGCAGTCAACACAGAACGCAAACGCGGATCACTTTGTAAGCGCATAACAAATTCAGGTCCCGCAGTGATCACCATATGTGGAGTTTGTGATTCAATACATGCAACACAGTGCAGCATGACCTCATGCTCTGTTAACGCAGAAAAAGGCACACCAAGAATTCCAACACGCTCCATATTCACACCAATCCTAACTAACTCATCCCTATGTAAAAGTGCAGTCTTATCCAGGCGACTCTGTGCCGCTAAATGCCCGCCACATACTTCGCCACTGCTTGACTCCATCTTCGTCCAGGTAAAAATACCACAGTCCGTCCGCAGGGTCTACCCGATTCATTCCATGCAACCCCTCAGTAACTACTGTCCATTTAGGAGCAAGCGCAACACTTGCAATCTCTCCTAGCAAATCCATCTGAGTATAGTCGCTGCGCATATGGGACGTAAGGTTAGGTAATACCATACCTAACGTCCACCACCGCGACAAAGGTATCTTCTTATTAGCTATCGCATGTAATAAATTACGCTGCCGTTCCATGCGCCCCGTGTCAGCCAACGCATCATGCCGGAAGCGGACATAATCTAGCGCTTCTTGTCCACTCAGTTGCTGCATACCCGGCTTCAAATGTATATGGGTTCCATCTGTGTTGTCGTCATAATTAAGAGGTTTATCTATAGTAATTTGCACGCCACCTATGGCATCAATGAGCTCTGAGAAGGCGTGAAAATCAATAACGATAGCGTGATCAATATGGATGGAAAATGTCTGTTCAACCGTCCGTTTGACAAGGGGGAGATCACCGTAAGCGAGTGCATGATTAATTTTCGTATATCCATACCCAGGTACATGTACACGCATATCTCTTGGAATAGAGATCACCAGCACTTTATTTTGTTCCTTATTCACGCGAGTCAATAGCATCGCGTCTGACCGAGCAGCTTCACCATGTCGAGAATCTGTGCCAATAAAAAGAATCGTTTCTGAATTCTTCCCTTGTTTCGCACCAACCAAAGCTTCCAGTGAAAGACGGATATGCTGATCGATCATCTTCTGTTGATCGTGTTCTGTTTTCTTTATCGATTGTTGACTATCGATAGAAGCTTTGACAGATGATCTTTCTTCACGTTCATATCCCCGCTGCGGCAACATAGTAGATGTTTTAAACTGAGACATGCCCCCACCATGTTGTCGTGCAATCACAGCGAAACTACCCGTTGCTACCACAAAAAGGCCTAGCAACACTGTTGCGCCGATTCGCCAATGCACATGAATCACCATCCGCTCACGTGTACTTACGGTGTAGAGTAACCAACGAGGCGGTGGATCATCCTGTGAATAGTCATAAAAAGAGCCACCAATTGGTGGCCATAACGGGAAAATATACATCAATTATAAGCGGACAGACAACGGACGAAATTATAAGATACAATAAATAATGGCGCAATAAAAGCTTAGATCGCTACTGGAAAAACCCTGCATACGTCTAAGCTCTTATCTATTAGTATCATACTCAATTCGACAGGATATGACAAGCCTTTTGCATCAAATTTATTGGTTTTGCATACACTAAATGATTTACTTGATTCGCCTAGTGACTGTAGATGCGCTATTACTTGTGGAAACAGTTACAGTAGCTGCCTCTGACAACGTCGGTTGTATAAGATCCGTGAAGACAACAGGACCACTCACTTGATCAGCATTGACACTTGGTGCTTGATAGGTATCACCTGACGAATAGACCGTGCCATTGGCATCCTTTAATTGATACTGTATTTGTAGCGTATTCACTCCTGTTACAGGAATAGAAAATGGAACTGGCGCACTGCCACCTTGAACCCATCCGGTAGAACTAAGAACTTTTCCATCACCGACAAAAACAAGCTGTGCTGCACCTCCAAAATTGCGTGTGATATCATCTACTGCAAACATGCCTGATAAAGTTTGGTATTGCCCATGTAGCGAATACGTAACTTGCGGAATCACAGCAGACTCTGAAGTCGTTATGCCCCATTCAACAGTAGATGGCCCAGAGTACATCTTTCCTAATACAGTGGGCGCGTAAAATCCTGTCAAATGCCCACCAGGGTACAAACTGCTATTACTAAAATCTCCACTTACACTGCTTGGCGAAAGCGTTGTAAGCAATGTTCCTTCTGGTGTTGTAGGAGAGACTTGAGACAAATCAAGATTTCCCGATGCATTAACCGTTGGCATAAGCCCAGTTGCTGTTTGATACGCAACGTCACCCGCGGGGACATATAACTGACCTTTACTCCCAATGACCCCATCAGGCATTTGATTGCCATTAATCCATACAGATAATGGTTGTCTTGAGGGCACAGTTGTTGCTGCGGGAAACTTACCTGTAACATCCACTTCCGGAATATTATTAATCCATTGTACATTTGCCCCTAGCGCATTGCCCACAGTGTAGATGGGCACATATACATTTTTGTTATAAATAAAGGGTTGTGCATTCGTGGCAATGGTCTTACCATCCACGATGAGTTGGATATTATGAAAGGATGCCTGAATTTGTTGGATACCAACGCTGGCATAAGATACACCACCAAATAAAAACGCACTCGTTACAACACCCGCGATGATACTGAATTGTCGTTTCACACGACTAACCTCCTGCGCATAAGCTCTTCTTCATTCGATTAACGTCTACCACACAGCGTTGCAATAGCCGTCTCTTTGCTATCATTCATCCATCATGAGACACAACGCTATATCTATGAATGCACACGCACATCCAGAAAGTCTGCATTAGCTACAGTACTAGAAGGGGTTGCTTGTCCCATCGAGTAGATCGTACCATCTGCAGTTTTAACCGCAAACTCGACGCTCAGTAGATGAATACCACTCACGTTGACCGCAACTGGCGTGCCCGCTTCAGATGCCGTCATCCAGGGAGACTGATACAGCTGCTGTCCGTCACCAAGCACAGTCAACTGCACTGCATTTTGACTAGACACCGCACTATCCATACCAAAAACCCCTGTGAGATACGCATATTTAGCGCGTAAATTATAGACAACTCCAGGCACTACAGAAGAATCACTAACTGGCGACCATACGATGGACTGTCCAGTGGCATTTGCATATACCTTACCATCAATTTCAGGTGGCCCATCGTTCCACCCTGATGCAGGCCCTATATTCCCTTGACTCCATGATGCAAAGTCCCCATACTCACGTACCACAGGAAAATGAACAAGGGGTAATCCACTGCCATCTCCTTGCCCAATATAAAAGGAATGTGTTGAAGCATCGTAGGAGAACGGCTCACCCATCATACTAGCTAAAGCGATTGGCGACACCTCAAGAGAACCGTTGTGGTATGTAGTGTGCGTAGGTCCGTACCATAAAACGGGTGACGTATCATACGATAAGGAACCTGATTGTTCTAAGGACTGCCCTGGTTCTGTAACCATCACATCATCTAGTCCACCAACCCACTGAACGTGTGAACCTAATCCTAGACCAATAGTACTTATAGGAACATAAACGTTTTTATGATAGATAAAAGGCTGTGCTTCTGTAGGGATCACTTTACCGTCTACCTTTATTTGAATATTGGCATACCGCACATGAATAGCTTGTACACCAGTGCTTGCAAAACTAATTCCACCAAATACGACACTTCCGATGAGTAATCCAATGCCGTATCCTGAAAATGAACGTATCACTCGCTTCAATGACTTAGCCCCACTTCTCTATAAGTAGTACGTGTCAACAAGAGGCATCATTTACCAGAGTTGACATCCACACCTTCACCATGCACTTGCGATCATCCATGAAATTTCGACAAATTGTTCATTTCTACCCCTATCATACTTGATAATAACTAAGGCGACAATGCTCATTCCCCTCAATCATTCCATTTTATCGACAATGTGCGTCGCAGTTTCCTAGTAGATTTCGACATCATTCACTGTCTTATGGGGGCACATAGTCAACATAATAAGCATAGATGTTGATACCCAAACCATACAACGTACTCTATGGCTTCTTTTCTAGCATGTTAACAATAAAGTAGAAATCGTTTGACATTTTCAGATGGCAGTGCTATGTTAGAAATGAAAATACATTATGTAAGTACGTAAGTGTACTTCTGTAGGGGGCTTTTGCAATGCAAGGAACAGTAAAGTGGTTTAATGGAGAAAAAGGCTACGGATTCATCCGTGTCGATGGTGATAATGACGTTTTTGTTCACTATACCGCCATCAACGGAGATGGATATCGCACGCTCGAAGAAGGTCAACAAGTTGAATTTGACATTGTTGAAGGACAACGGGGACCGCAAGCTGCTAATGTGAGTAAGCTATAAGGTACAACCTGAAGCGATTTTATCTATTCTAAGCACCTACTAGTAGGTGCTTTTTTCTATAGCCTTTACTCCCCAGCATTTGATCACATCAAGTCACGCTTCACATGCAAACACCATTTTTGTTACGAGCGCAAGTGACCCATCGATACATGAACAGATCGCTCCTTGTGTTCAATGGGTAGCGTGATTTCAACGGTTGTACCTATCCCAAGCTCACTTCGAATCTCAAGGGTTCCATAATGCATTTCAATCACTTTTTGACTCACTGTCACACCAAGTCCTGTTCCGCTTGGCTTTGTCGTATAGAATGGTGCACCTACATGGATCAACTGCTGTTCCGGAATGCCATACCCCTCATCTGCAATCATCACTTTTACGTGATGATGGTCTTGCATAGTCGCCTCTATTCTCATTTCCCCACCTAATGGCATAGATTCTATCGCATTTTTTATGAGATTCATAATCGCCTGACGCAACTGCAATTCTTCTACTTGGATCAAAGGCAGACCAGTGTCTATACGCATCACCACTGTAATATTATTTTGTAATGTGAGCGCGCGCATAGGGACTAAACTATCGGAAATCACTTGACTAAGATCATACCAACGCAAATTCATAGCCTGCGGTCTCGATAACACTAAAAATTCTTGAATAATCGCTTCGATACGATCGATCTCTTTGTTCATCACTGGCACATAGTCCATCTTAAAATTCCCACCTTGTGAATAAGTAAGAAACCCTTTGATCACCGTGAGTGGATTGCGAATTTCATGGACTATCCCTGCCGCTAGTTGCCCGATCACCGCTAGTTTTTCTGACTGCATAAGCGCTTGCTCTGCTCGTTTACGCTCCGTCACATCACTAAACAGACATACCGCACCCACAATTTCCCCATAATCAATCATAAGCGACAAGACATAATCCACATAGAAAGCCGATCCATCTTTGCGATAAAAAAGTGCATTTTCAACACGCTCGCTCTCATCGCTCGTTCTAACTCCCGTAAAAAATGAATGCAACAGTGGTGGTGAGAACCGCAAGCATTCACCATTCGTTGGTTGAAAAAACACATCACATGCAAAAAATCCAATCACTTCAGACTCTTCGTACATCGTTTTCGCGAGTGCAGAAGCATTGCAAAATGTAATTCTTCCATCTAAATCAATACCGAAAATCCCTTCTCCCGCTGACTGTAGAATGACGCGCTGATTACGCGATACATCTTGCAGTTGGCGAGTGGTTCGCCTTTCTTGCGTAACATCTCGAAATAAAATAAACACACCCACAATTTGGTCTAAAACCAGTTGTGGAGAAAACCGCATGATCAGTTCCAGTATCTCTCCATCATTGCGCAAAGCACGGTATATGCCCTCTTGTAGCTCTCCACGACAAGCCTTCGCAAACGCGTTTAAAACAGACGACACATCACTCCCGTGGACAAAAGAACGCATCGTATGTCCAACGAGAGTTTGCTCAATGCCTAGGATGGCATAGCAACTAGGGTTGGCATCAACCACTTTCCCAGTCAAATCCATCCACACCACGCCGTCATTTAAATGATCAATAAAGGAGCGATATCTGCGCTCACTATCCAATAATTGTTGCTGCATATTATGTTGCAAAGAAATATCGCGGACAATCGAAAGCACACCAATACTTTTTGCATAATCATCCATAACAGGAATTTTACGAATTTCATACATTTTTTCATTACCCTGTTGATCGGTCACGACGACTTCACGCGTGATCATCGTTCCATTGTTCTGTGTTAAAACATCTAGCTCATGAAAGTTTTCGATCACACTATACTCAACCCCTGCAAATGAGGCCATGTCAAGACTGGATTTTCCATGATAGTTGCTGCCGCTAATTCGAAATAGTTGAAGCGCTGCTTGATTGGCCTCAAGCCATTCTAAACGTTCATTTTTAAAAGCGATGGCATCAGGAATAGTGCACAGCAATGCGCGCAGACGCCCTGCCGTTTCTGCCAGTGCACGCTCACTTTCTTTCCGCTCACTCACATTGCGCACGATGCCGCGAAATCCTATTTTTTCACCGTGCTTATCTCGAATCAGTGTGATCGAAACTTCAAGAGAAAGAATATTTCCCTCATCTCGTTGGTATGAAACAGGAAGTGCCCTATATGAATACTCGCGATGAAACACTTGGTGTGCTACTCGCAACACATGAAAAGCAGTCTTTGCATCAACAAACTCTGTAATGACCATCCCTTTAGCATGATTAGGGTCAACATTTAGAATATCTGTGAAGGAAGTATTAAACGCCTTTATACGACCGGACAAATCCACTTCGTAATACCCTTCATATAACGCTTCCATCACGGAATCACCAGCTTGTAAGTCTGGTCTTAGGGGTACTCGTTTGCGTGAAGTAAGACGTTGTTGAGAAGAGAAGAGATAAAAAAAGATGCCATTAATCACCGCATACACTACACTTACCACAATCTCAACAATATGCGCTTGCATCCCATGTACTAGTAACGCCGAGGCGACAATCACTGCCAAGAAAAATCCCATGTTCAGTAAATAAAGATAGAAGATCATGTCCGTTCCACGAGCATGCATTCGTTGTCCTTCTAAATCATTTCTATGAAACGACATATGATTCTTCCCTTCATTCGCCTGGTGGATACAATCTATAAAACATAATTAGAACTAACATTCGACATTTGGTGCGCCTATTCCTCTGATATTTTTACATAAAAACGCTTGTATAATATGTGATGCCATACTCGAAATAATCAATAAATTAGTGTTATAGTTTACTATAAATCAACTATAACATATGATTCTTGCTTACCCGCAACTAATATTTAAAATGATCGAGAACAAAAAAGGACTCACTGCGTAATCGCATGTGAGTTCCTATATATATATCCTATCTATAAACTACCGCTGATGTATAATGTACTGACATTTGACGTTAAACATACCTTACTTCTTTGTAGTATGTTTCGCTTTTGCCTTCGTAGCTTTTTTTGTCAGCTTCACCTTTTTACCTGAGTGTTTTGCAATACCATGACTCGTCTTATGATGCTTGCTGACTGTATGGGTGTCTTTCTTTTGCAAAACTTTTTTATGTTCGACTTTCTTGTGTGCTACTTTTTTAAGTTCAACTTTTTTAAGTTCAACTTTTTTATGTGAAGTTTTCTTATGTGTTACTTTGCGGCCTTGCGACTGAGCTTTCTTACTTTTTAAATGGGCCGCTTTTGTATGCACATCTGTCTTTTTTTGCTTGTCTACTTTATGTGTAACATGCACTTTTTTTACTGATGTAGCATGATGAGATGCTTTTCCACGCTTAACTGACGTTGTTTTCTTAGCAGTCGCATGTGCAGATGATTTTTTTGCTTTGTTCGTACTTTTTGCTGTGGCATGTTTCGCTACCTGGTGGTGAGTCGTAGCATGCGCGACACTAGTTGATGATGATGCGGCAAACGCTGATAATGGTGCACTCATCATCCATACTGCTGCTAATGCTGCAATGACTTGTAATTTTTTCATATAAGCAACTCCTCATCTGATCTTTTATTTGATGAGAGCATCATATCATAGATTACATTTAGATTACAATACTGTTTTAAAAAGATTACAAACTATTTTATTACGACGATAATGATAGCGGATCATTGAGACTCTGCTATGCCCTTTGCTTGGAACTCTGATGCTGCAAGCAAACTTGCATGTACGTGCTATTAAGACCCTGCAAAAATATGAATAAAAATACATGAGTGTAGAAGGAATGCGCTGACTCCTTGTCGAATATATTGCTCCGAATATATTTTTGTAGAATTCTATATTGTAAGACGGGGGTAGGGATCAGAATGAAAAGAAAACATTCATTTAGTAAGAAGCCGTTTACCATCGGTGTTGCAACCATGTTGGCCATGACACCACTCATCGTTTCTGCCCCACAAGTATTTGCGAGCACAGCCCAACCACCAGGTACCCCAAGTGGACCAGGTGGACCTGCACCAACACAACCAGGTGGCGGACCCGTCCCTGTCCCACAAGGCGTCGGACCCACTGTTTTACAAAATGCCACTGTGTTTGGCGACACACCTGCCGATACACCTATGACAGTCAGTATTGTTTTGCATACAACGAATACTTCTGCACTACAACAGTTCATCCAACAATCAGTGACACCAGGCAGTCCTCAATATCGCCATTATTTGTCTGTCTCTCAGTTTGCAACGCAATTTGGTCAACCACAATCTGTAATTCAATCCCTGACAAGTTACTTACAGTCATACGGCATCAGTACCTCTGTGTATCCAGACAATCTCGATATCACAGCAAACGGCACTGCAGGGCAGTTTGATCAAGCTTTTTCTGTACAACTACAAAACATGATGTTTCAAGGCGTGAATTTCCACGGTACAGTAGCTGCGCCACAGCTACCTAGTCAGATAGCATCTCCTGTGTTAGCAGTACTTGGACTAACAAACTACGGAAACTTTGCAACTCAACTCCTAAAACCTTTGCCGCAATTACAGAAACCATCCACAAGTACGGCTGGTCCTCCGGCTGGATCGCAAACACCACAAGATTTTGCGGCGAATTACAATGTAAACCCACTCTATACCAAGGGGGATTACGGCCAAGGTCAGACGATCGGCATCGTCACGCTCGCAAGTGTCGATCCATCTGATGCCTACACATTCTGGAAACTAAACAATATTAAACACGTTTTAGGTAATCGCATCAATCTAGTGAATGTAGACGGTGGAGCAGGCCCTGTCTCTGCCGCTAATGGGTCTGTTGAAACCACCATTGACGTGGAACAATCGGGAGCTATCGCACCACAGGCTAATATCATCGTTTACCAAGCACCTAACACAGACTATGGGTTTGCAGATGCCTTCCTCGATGCTGTGACATCAAACCAAGCAGACTCCATCTCTACTAGTTGGGGCGAAAGCGAGACAGCAGTGAACTACTCGATCGCACAGGGCCAAGAGTCACCAAACTACGCCCAAGCGTTCAATGAGATCTTTATGGAAGGGGCAAGTCAAGGCATCTCCATGTTTGCCGCATCTGGCGATCAAGCAGCCTACGATGCGTCTGGTGATATCGGCACGACAAACCTTTCCGTTGACACACCAGCAGATAGTCCATATATCACAGCCGCTGGTGGAACAACCCTTCCTGGCGTTCAGAACTTCGGAAATTTTAGCATCGATGTCCCGACACAGCGCACATGGGGTTGGGATTATTTATGGCCTTATTGGCAACAATTTGGTGCAAGTAGCGAAGCCAGTTTTGCTGAGTCGACAATCGCAGGCAGTGGTGGCGGATACAGCACGATCTTTGGAACACCGTGGTATCAACAAGGGGTCAAAGGAGTCAATCAATTCTCTGCAGTGCCTTACTTAACACCGATCGACCAAGATACTGCATGGAACTTTAATCCAGATCCACAAGTGATCACAGGCACAGGTCAAGGGCGCAACATCCCAGATCTCGTTATGGATGCAGACCCAGAAACAGGTTACGCTGTATACAGCAGCACGCTCTTTGGTAGCTCTACTGATTGGTCTGTCTATGGTGGAACAAGCTTCGTTGCACCACAACTTGCTGGTGTCACAGCGCTAATCAATCAAAACGCTGGCACGCGCGTAGGATTTTGGAATGGGCAAATCTACACATTTGCATCAGGCCCTCAATCGCCATTTACACCACTTGATACAACCGGTACAAGTAACGACAACCTGTACTACACAGGAACTAAAGGCAATGTTTACAATCCCGGTAGTGGTCTTGGCGTACCAAATATCGCTGATCTCGCAACATCTTTCGCCCAATAAGTATAACTACCAATTGCACGCGCAACGTTCTGGAAACACATAGACGGTACAGCATCCTTTACGACATTTCGTGGAAGATGCTGTACCGTCTTTCTTGTTTTTATCTCATGTCTTACAACATCTAATTGTCATTTGACTCACGCTTGCTAGTTTGTCAGACTAGAAGTATCCGATCGGTAGTCTTTGTGATCCGATCTCAGATGATAAGGAGTGAATCATATGCAAGTCAGTCGCATGAAAGTCGTCATGACCATGGCGGCAGGTATTCTCGGATCAGTGATGACCATAGCCCCTGCCTTTGCCATGACTGGATCTGCTGCGACAAGTAGCACAAGTACGCAGACTAGCAGTACCATTCCCACCACTTTGCAAAATTTAGCAACCACTCAAAATACAAGCGTTCAAGTGGATGGCCCAGTAGACCCATATTTTGAACACATTCAAAACAACCATCCTGGACCATCAGGTGGCATCACTGAGTATAGTTCAACGTGGACAGGCTATTGTCGCCAAATGGGGCGCACCATCTACACCGACATCGGATCAGAAGAGGCCATTTCGGATATTTCGTTGACATTTGATTCAAATCCATCCGAAGGAATTTATATTCCGGATCAGGTAACTTTTTCTTTATCCCAAAATAGTAAAGATTGGAAATCAGTTACCAAGAATATTTCTGCTCCAACAAATAACTCAGGCGTTGTTCATGTTCATCTCAGTATTCAACCGCAAATTGCACGCTACATAAAGGTAACATTCCCTGTTGCCGTATGGGTTTTTGCTCGCAATTTTCAAGTTAGCTATAATCCAGCATTAGGAATACCGAAGTCCGAACACCTTTCTCTTGTTCCACGGGATGCGCTCGTACAACCCGTAGTCGTAAATCACTTCCTTTCTCCATGGAGTCAAAGCACCGTTGGCATGTCAAACATTTTTCTCGCTTATTCAGGAGGACCAAACCAACCTGTACACTCTAGTTGGACTACAGCAAAGTTTGTCCCCATGCTTGGGTACATCAATCGCACAGGGACACTAGCTGGACACTTTTTTAACTCCGCACTCTTTTTACCATATGGATCTGTAACCACAACTTCCGGGTGGAATCATTACGTTGCCAACTTATTTGCGCCAAATGAACAACTTGCAGCATTAAACCAAGCGACTAGTCAAGTCGACAAGAAACTGCACACACCTTACATGAAAACAAACGTCATATTATCCTTACCTCTCCCCCCATCCGGATCGATATCACCAAAAGGTTCCCGTTTACAATCTGAGACATCAGCTATATCGACACTTCTTTCAAACTGGTCTGCATCAAATTTTTCTGATTTAAATCTTGTCGGCTTTTACTGGGATGTAGAATCCATGAGTGCAGATCAACCACGCGATGTGGAACTTGTTCAACACATAGGCCATACTATCGAACAGGATGGATTACACTTTTACTGGATCCCATTTTTTGATGCCAACTATTTTAGTGATTGGAAGGGTATGGGTATTAGTGCCGCCTTCTTACAGCCTAACTACTATGAGCTAACAAATCCCTCACTTGTTCGCCTACAAGAAGCTTCAAATCTAGCAAAAAAGTATGGCCTAGGTGTAGAAATCGAAGGTGGACACGATATCTTATTATCACCCGATAAACGCAATGCATATCTCAATGAGCTGACTTATTTCCATAATGATCAGATTGAAAATGACACAGTGCATGCATTTTACTTTGGCGATCAAACGCTCATTCATGCTGCCAACAGTACGGATCCAGCAATTCATGCACTCTATCGCGATACGTACCGTTTTGTGATAGGCGGCTATCCTTATACTTCGTATTTACCAACAGATGTAAAATAAATCACAAAAAACACGCGCTAACCTTGCTCTCATTAAAGGAGACCCATGGATAACGCGTGTTTACTAACTGCCGTACTATCTACACCTTTTGTTCATGCAAAAGATAACAGTGATGTTATAGCGTGCAAAGGTCATCAGGAATCCTACTGGAATGAGCATAAGAAACCCAATATCCAGTGGGAATCAATCCACCAAAGATAGCCACTGCTAAACTTGCAGCTTCTACCGTAGCTAAACTATGTATGAGTAATAACATCCACACGACACTGACAAGAAATCCTGACAACAACATCAATCATAAGCGCAGTCCAACTCTGGTAGCAAAAACACGCAACAACACATGGGATACGGCATTTAACAAGCTAATGATTGCTGTAAACACATCTCTCACATGTACACTTATTGCTTCCGTATCTGGATGTCGTGAAATCACGAGAATCATCAGGACTAGTGCAACGGCAATACCAAAAGATTGAAACAACACAAGTGCATCAATATGTGTAACAGTTACCAGAAGCGGCGCAAAGATAAACATCAATACGCTACCCATTGGCACTCAAGTCGCACACACCCATAGCAACGACAAAAAAACGTGGATGAACAAATGTGGTAATCGCAAAAGCAACCCAAAACCAAGCCCAGCTACGAAGCGTGCTACAACAAAGATGACGTAAGATCGCATCTCACATCCTGTCACTACTAATAAGGTGCCAAAACTAACAACGGCTATATCCACATCTATATCGGTTACTCCCCCTTACCTAATATAGAATGCGCTCATTGCGTCACCCCACAGTTCGTTTGATATTTATAGCAAACTGCATGCAAGAGCGTATCAATGCCTTCAATCTTCATTATGATGGAAGTCTATAGGCAATCTCCATTTGACTCGTTCCATAAACAAGAGAGCTTGGAATGGGTTGCAGAGTCCCGTCCATTTCAAAATGCATAGCGTACATACGCTCTAATATAGCTGGTAGCGCAACGTGCGCTTCTAAACGCGCAAGTGGTGCCCCTAGACAAAAATGAATACCATGTCCAAATGCTATATGCTTATTTGGATGCCTGTCCATAACAAACGTGTCTGCTGCTACAAATTGTTGTTCATCGCGATTCGCAGATCCGATCCACACAACCACTTGATCACCCTCATGAATTATGTGCCCGCCGAGTTGCACATCTTTTGTCGCATAGCGATTGGTAGCTTGAATAGGAGAATAAAACCGCAACGATTCTTCTGTTGCCACATCGATGGCCTCTAGATGTTCACGCAGATAAACCTGTAATGACGGATCCTCACAATATCTACGCACGGTATTCGTCAATAGATTGGTTGTCGTCTCATTTCCTGCCGCAAGTAGTAAAATGCAAAATTCAAGTAGATCTTCATCACGGAGGTGTTCTCCATTCACCTCCGCTTGCACGAGATGTGAAATCAGATCTTCCTTAGGATCCACTCTTCGTTCATTCAAAATATGCAAAAAATAGGAATCCAACTCTTCTTTTGCCTGAGTCTTTTCTGACATGAGTGTCGCTAAACCCGACATCGAATTTTCCGTTGCACCCTTTGCAATCACATCGGACCAGTGCTTAAAAAGTGGCCTATCATCAATCGGTACGCCAAGTAATTCTGCAATCACAATCACAGGTAGTGGCACAGCAATTTTCGCTACAAAATCAAAATGTCCATGTTCTTCAATCGCTTGATCGATCAAGTCTGTAATGATCGCTTTGATCCTTGGTTCTAAGTCAGCTACCGTTTTCGGTGTAAATGCCCGACTTACGATATTGCGCAATTGCTGATGTTTCGGTGGGTCTTCACCAATGACACTGCCTAGTAACCGCGGACCAAGCTTTGGCCGTACAGAAGAAAAAGTATCGTGATCTTTTAACACAGCAAGTACCTCATCATAACAAAAAACATCCCACGAGTGACGTGTCGCGTCATAGCGCACAGGTGACGCTTTACGCATAGTAGAAAACCATGGAAATGGATCGAGCCGTGCTTCTCTCGACTCCAATTCCTGCACAGGCACTAAAATAGCTGGCATTCCTTCGGGTGAATGATTACTCATCGCTTCAGAGGTCTCCTTCCATTACAATCCATACATCCCTGCCGTCTACCCGTAGATCAAAAGTCAAAACTTCAAATCATGCAAGCAAGGCAGGGTACCCACTACCACAACTTGTAACAATCAACCCTACTAGTATGAGCAACCGCTTATCTGTCTACGCACCCGTTGTATTGGATGATGAACTAGCTATCGCTGTACCCCCAAGTCCAACCGGTAAAATAAAGGACCACTGCGAAGGCGTTTCATCTCCAAGTTGCCAGTAACCCACTCCCGCTAACTGATCTTTAATAGCCAGAGAACCCATAGACTGTAAATTTTTAAATCCATCCTGCCAAAATTCCCATTGTGTCCCTGTACTGTCGTTGTAAACATTAACCCACTGGTTTACCGATTGGTCAAATGAACTTTGGGTGGTTTGTCCACTTGCGATCATGGATTCCATCTCGCCAATAGGTATGCTGTGCATTTGTGTGGTATTTCCAGTTTGCCACGCCCTTGTATACAGTGGCAGACCAAGAATCAAATGATCGGCAGGAGTACCATCTTGCAAAAGTATATTTACGTTATTTTGCACCCACTGTAGAGATGCTACAGTTCCAGGTGTGATATCGCCACTCCAGTGCTCATCATACGCCATCAAGAACACATAGTTTGTGATCTTCCCTAGTTGGCCATAATCATACGCTTGTGACCAAGATCCAGCGGATGGTACTGCAACATCAATCGACGTCTTCATGCCACTAGCTTGCAAAGCCGTCGTTAATTGTTGCATAAATGCGGTGAGATCCGACTCTAGAGAACCAGGAACGTCTTCAAAATCAATATTGGCCCCATCAAGATGTGAAGTATCACACACACTAGCAATCTGTTGCACCAGTGCCGCGCGGCTTTGAGTTGTCGCCAATGCCTCTGTAAGCAAGGTCGGATCTTCAGTTCCAAATAACCCATAGACCTGTTTGCCATACGTATGCAGCGTATCTGCAAATGATGCAGGTAACGTACCATTGAATTGTAAAGAGCTATTTAAATGAAAACCATCATAGACAATTGTATTGACATCCGTATCCTGTTCGTCTTCTGTAAGATCACTAGCTAAACTACCCCCATAATTAAACCCAAGTACAACATCAATTTGTGAACCACTCGTCGTTACCATAGTCGTAAATGGTACGGATGATGTCGTCGTAGACGACGTAGTTGATGCTGTACTTGCTGTAGTAGAAGCAGATGACGTTTGTGAACTAGATCCGCTAACTACGTCAGGCAATTCACCACGAATACCAACGGGCCCCTTTGCTACAAATTGCTTACACAACGTCAATACGTTATTAAGAACAACTGCTGCATCTGCGCGGTTGAAGTATACTGGATTAGCAGTTGCAGGTAATCCTGCAAACATGCCAAGTTCAGTAGCATATGTCAAAGGTGTAACGCCTTGCGGAAGAGTAAAGTCAAACTTTGAATGCTCTAATGCCCCCACAAACATGGATGCGGCATCACCACGCGACGCTTGATCATTTTCATGAAATCCATCACTTAAATTTAACCAATAAGTATTTAACCACCCTGCAACTTGTGCGCTTCCAACAACGTTGTAATCCCAATTGCCAGGAGGCACATCTGGATAAAAAGTCCCATGTGGAACTGCAGTTATTCCTGTATACGGTTCTAATACATTCATCATATAGGCCAAAAACTGCCCTCGTGTAATCACTGCATGGGGTCGAAATGTGCCGTTAGGATAACCATGAATATCACCCGCTTGCGTAAGTTGCACGATAGCTGTTTGAGCAAAACTATCCGATATATCCTTATAGGGAAGAGAATCAGCACATGCTGCAGTGGATAAACTAAAAGAAAGCGATGCAATAGCAACCATCGTCATCCATGTCTTTGTACGCATAATCGTCTCCTTTTCCTTTGAGTCTAGTATAACGAAACGGACACACGAAATAGTGATGTAAATTTTGTATCAATATTAATATTATCCCTTTAACATGATGAAAACGCTTGAGTATGACTAAAAATTGACGTCCTTACTACATAACTTGCTCTAGCAATCTTTTTATGATAGGTTAATAGTGATTAACCCCATAGTGGAAATATGTGCAAATAGGAGACATCCCCCGCATGCCAAAACTCAATAACCGGATGCGTCTCCTACATAGACGCTTGCAGATGCAGGCATACTACGGGGGAACAACCGACTAAAGACAAGACAAAGGATGGGATGGTGTATCACATGTTTACAATAAAAAATAAGTTGCTCGGTATAGGTGCAGCAGGTCTAATCACAGCCATGTCCCTGACAGGCTGTGGAACGACAACGACTACAAGTACATCACCTACCACGACAGTTCCTTCCACAACAAATTCGAATAAACCACAGAACAATGTTGTGGTGAAAAATCCGAATGGAACCGAGTCAGTTATAGTGGGAGGATCCACCTATAAAGGTGCTGCAAAGTTAAAACACTTTGAGTCCCTAGCCCAAAGCCAACCGACAAATGAACAAGCACAAATCAATGCTGCACTAAGTGCTAATGTCAATAGCCATCCACACCTAGCGATTAGTTATTATGAAAAAGCGATTAAGATTGCGCCAACAGATGCAATCCCTTATAACAACATTGGAAATATTTATTTGCGAACACTAGGTCAACCACAAAAGGCGTTGCCCTATTATCAAAAAGCAACACAAGTCAACCCAACCTATGCGTATGGCTGGTGGAATCTCGCCTTATGCCAAGGCCAATTGAAAAACATAACCGCAGAAAAACAAACGTTACAACAAGCACTAAAAACAATACCAAAATCCGATCCACTTTATTCGACGATTAAGCAGTTACAAACCTCTGTGTTAAAAGCAAAGTAATCACAGAGGTAAGCATAACATCGTGAAGGCCCTGAAAGCAGACGATAATAGTCTCAGCTTTCAGGGCCTTCACACATGCGATACATGCTCCTGATCTTTTAATGAAAGTAACTAAACCACTAAATGGATAAATCAGTTGACATTTGCCGTCATCATGCGCGTGACGACTAGTCCTTGACTTGGCGTATAGGAAATATGCACACCGCCTTGATACACAGGTACTTCATACGCTGGCACATCACCAAACTCCACGATAATTCCTGACTGTAAATGCTTGGTGCGCAACAAGATAGTATCTGGTGGCGTACTCGTACCTCCCATACTGTCATTATTAGAATCATAGCGTGAAGTAGACATCCAAGTCGATCCATTGTCAAGACTATAATTCAATGAATCTCCACTGTACAGCCAACTACCAAAAGCCCAATTACTCGTATCAGGAAGGCCTGGCACTTGCACTGTCATCTCGCCATTGGACACTTGCACTGTCAGATCATCTAACATGCGATATGTGCCGATAATTGTTGACTGATATCCGCTAGGCGGAGCGGTCGTTTCTCCTTTAAAGACAGCATCATATTCATCTGCAACTGGATAGACAATTTGATAGTTGCCCGTTCCAAGTGTGCGATAGCCTTGTTGTAACGCTTGGATATTTTGTAGCAATTGAGTCGCTTGCACTGTATTAATTGCCGAGACATCGCCTACATTGGTAGTCAAACCAATATAAGATGCCCATGCGGTAGGAGTCTCTCCAGGCTCATACTCAGCGTGACCGATGTCCTTGTAATTCCAATACCACTGTGCCACTTCTGCGGTACTCACTGGATCATTAGCACCAAAATACGTAGATGAATCAGGTGTGACTAGATGATCAACCAATGCTGCATTCACAGCTGCAAATGCAGGCGTGTTATCGGATACATCAGTAAAGGTATCCGTACCACTATAGTTTGGTACGATACCTAATTGACTTTCAAATTGCTCCAAAAAACTCAATTTGGTCACAGTTGGTAGCTGTGATGTGGTGGTTGTCTGGCTTAAAGAATTAGGCGGGGTCACATTCCATACATATCCTGTCCACGTGGAATTAAACCCGATGCTTTGTAAAATGTGCATCACATACCAAATTGGCATGTATTCTGTCATGACTCCAGAATACGGATCTGGATAGGCAATCCCGTGTACATTTTCATAAAGAACGCCATTTACATAAATATGCTTTTCCCCAATACCCGGGGAAACCGCTTGCAGATTAATCTTAGGAGCTACATTCGGCGGTAACTCAAGGTTCCAGTTCACACCATTCCAAGTCTGTTGAATACCTAAATTCTTTAGAATCTGCATCACATACCAAATAGGTGTATACGTAGTCATCTCACCACTTGCAGGATCAATCGCGCGAATCGATTTGGCATGCTCTACTTGTTGTTGATTTACTTGCATATAAATATTACGTAACGGATAATATCCAACTGTCGACTCCTGTGCGAAAATTTCTGTCGATACTGAACATGTGAAAAGCGCAGTCACCACTGCCACCTTCGCAAAAAATCCCATACTTCGCATCTGCCATCCCATCCCTTCCCTATGTCAATTACACCTTAGACCCTATTTGCACTATATCTATACCCTGCATCTATACCCTGCACACCACTTTCGCCATATGCAAGCACTCACTTACGCAAGTATACACTTGCATTATACATGCAGATGTTTCATCCTGCAAGCCATCAATCTCACATTTTCATAGTAAAAATACCCACTGACAAAAATAATCAGTGGGCCAAAATCACGAGCCTATCCTACTTTACTAACTATCATACTGCAAAGTGATTATGCCTGAGCCGTAAGGTTAACCCCAGCTGTAATCACGAATAACTGCATGGAGCCCTTTACGAGTCCTGTAAATTCAGGAATTAACAGATAATGCCCTGGTTCCACATGCGGAACAGCAATTGTTAGTGTCCTAGAAGTAATGTGGTAGTCAGTGACAGGTACTACTCTTTCCGGTTGATTAGTCCCCACAACCGGTTTGATATCAAGAAACATCTTTTCAACCTTTACACCCGTTGGCACATAGCTTGGCAACACAATCGATGCCATCGTGTTAGACGAGGCAGATAAAGCACCCGATGTACTTGCCTTTACTGTCTTTTTCACTGCACCAGCAGGAATCTTACTAGGGGCAATCGCATGTGTAGTCACCTGTGTGCTACTCGCTGTAGACGCGCCTGTTGTCATGGTTCCAGATGTACCCGAACTTTTTGTTCCTGAACTCTGATTAGACACTGTGGTGCTAGTCGTGGGTGAACTACTAGCTGCAATGCCTGTCGCAGTTTGCGTAGCTGCTGTTGCTGTCGTAGTCTCTGAACTAGCCGCTGCATTAGAAGCTGTACCACAGCCAGACAAAAGTAAGGTCCCCGCCATAAGCATGGTTATTGCAGTTGCTGCCACTCGTATTTTTTTCAAAAAATAACACATCCTTATCTTATAGAGGTTGTTCAAAAAGGGGTCAGAACTCCCTGGCGCATGGCAGCGTCAGCGCCAAGAATGCTCCCTCACGTACCCAAAACGTACGCTCAGTCCACATTCTTGGCTTGCTTCCTTGCACTGCGTGGGTCTTACCTGCCCCCTTTTTGAACAGGCTCTTATAGAAGTTTACTGCTTGTCCGTTCAACCGAATGCGCAGATCGCTTCTATTAAAGAGAACGATCATCCATAGAGAAACTTAAAAGGATAGCAAAAACCCACGCAGAAGCTCGTAGGTACTTTACTTAGTATAAACTAAACAACTAGAATGATCAATTCTCAGATCTTAATAGTACCTTCAAGAATTTTATTGTATATTTTCAAAATAATGGATCATAGTTGTGGCTCTTGCTATATAATGAGTTTTTCCTGCCATATGCCGAAAAATCAGTGCCAATCTGGTCGGCTTGTGCTGCATGTGTTTCAGAAAAAGAAACCGTATTAGTAAAGTATTGATTCGTCAATAAATTATTGACACTTTGATTGCCATCAGCCCATGTGGGATCGAGCATAACCCACTCTGAACCATTCCATGCCTCTACCCACTCATGAGCATCTTGAGGATTGGTATCCGAGTAATTAGGTGTGGTCCATGTTGCATCTCCATAACCACCAATAGTTTGTGCCGGAATTCCCACTAACCGCAACATAGATGCAGTCAATTGTGCATAATTTTCACACACACCCGACTGATTAGTAAACGTAGTTCCTGCATCTTGCCACACATACTGATTTGCGTTTAGCTCATTAAAGTCATATACGACTAAATCACTCACATAATTGCTAATTGCTTCAATGCCAGTATTTAAAGTGGGTGAATTTTCAATGAGCGCATCAGCAATCGTCTGGTAGGGCGGATTAACATTGTCATCCATGGTCGTTGAAGATAGCAACCCTGCTTGCGTGCTCGTTAAGCTCGCGCCTGTTGGATCTACCGTATATTCTGTAGCATAATCCGCAGTAGGCAATGATCCCTGATTTTTCGTGAGTGCAGATAAAAAGTCAGGAACCAAATCAACCGTGACTGCACCTGTAAAAGGAGACTCCACGTACCCTGAGAAGGTGCCATTTGTTCCAACAGGAAGACGATAGCTCCACTCTTGCCCACCATAGAGCAACAACGCTGTCATAGAACTAGCAGTCCCATTAACGGTTCCAGATATCGGTATCCATGTCCCCTGTGCTGGATAAGTGGTGTAGGATATACCACCTGCCTGAACCGGTGTTTGTGTAGGAAGAGAAGATGGTAGTGGCAGAACACCCATTTGTGTAGCTGATTCGGTGAAAGGTACACTTGCGAGTGAGCTTTTCCCGACAGTGATCACTAGTGGAACACTGTACGTGCCGTGATCATCCGCTTGAATCGTATATACCCCTGGTTTAGACGCGACAAATTGTGCAGTTGCCATCATTTGAGTGCCATTTGTACCACCATACATTTGCCCTGGAGTAGTCGAAATCTTTGCATCAGGACTATTGACATCCCATGTGGTTTCAGAGTTTGGAACATTACCAGTTGCTTCGTATGCAGCCAAGAAAAGTGTCTGTCCAGGAGCTACACTTAACATAGTTCCACCCTGCGCCGATGTATTGACTGGGTTAGCCGTTTGAGCAATCACATAGAGTGACTCACTCGCGCGCGTCCAGAAGGCCTGATCGTTTGTAGCTGCATTTTGCAATGTAACGGAAGGCACAGACTGTCCATCACCAGACAAAAATGTTCCTGTTGTTCCTGTTGTTCCTGTTGTTCCTGTTGTTCCTGTTGTTCCTGTTGTTCCTGTTGTTCCTGTTGTTCCTGTTGTTCCTGTTGTTCCTGTTGTTCCTGTTGTTCCTGTTGCTTTACTCGTGCTGGTAGAAGTTACTGTAATGGTTATGGATGGACCTGTTACGGTCTCTCCAAATTCTGTTATTACAGGTGTAATCGTATATGTTCCTGCAACTTTGGCATAAAACGCACCATCAGTAACGCCGTACTCCGATGTACCTACACCCTGTGGTCCGGTCACATTTTCCTTCACTCGCACTTCACTTGGAATACCCATTGATTCACCCTTAGCATTGATCGCTGTAAGAGCCAATGCATCATTTACTCCCGTTTGCACCGTATCACTCTGTCCGCTCACAGCAATGGACGTCACATATGGCACGCCAATAATTTGTAAAACGCCTTCCGTTCCAGATGTTACATTCAACCCCAACTTTACTCCTGATATATTTACCATGATCCCATTCAGATCAATCGTGCCAATAACAGAAATTTCTCCATCACCAAAGTAATTTTCTGGAATGGTTGGAATGGTCAAATTGATTTGCTGACCATTGGCGACGATTGGGAGAATGAGAGTGGAACTAGATCCTCGCATCGGTGCGCGCACTGTATCTTCATGAGTATTTGTACTGTGGCTCATCGCAAATGCAGGTGCTCCCGCCATCGTGCATAGCGCAAGTGTTGTCATCCCCACTAAAGTCTTTTTCCCACTAAGATAACGCTGCTTACGTTGTGATCTCTCCCATTGTTGCCGCACAAGCACACCCACTCTCCACAGACTATACATTCACGTTTTTATCTAAGGAAACCGTAACAGTTTGTCTTGAAATCGTCAATTGGTAAGTCATTCAATAAGATAAAGGAAACATCTGTCTATTCAGTTTTTTTCCATTATTTATTCAATGTATATGTCAGTATTCTGTAACATGAAAACCTTGAATTCACTTCTTTAAAGGAGGAAAATAACCACTGTCGCCTTTCTCATGACGATCACAACAAGACGGCGAAACGCGATTCGCGAGACGTCGTCATGACAAGGAGGTTCACCTATGACACTGCCCACAGTAAGTGTGATCATTCCCGTTCACAATGGGCGCACGACTATTGGCCAAACTATAAATGCCATTGAGGCACAGTCTATCCCTACCGAAATTATCGTTATCGATGACGGTTCCACAGACCAAACAACAGACCTAATTAAGCTATTTTATCCACAGGTGAAATGCATTCGTCAGGAACATAAAGGTCCTTCCGCAGCGCGTAACACAGGCATCCAGATGGCAACAGGCGACTATGTTGCTTTTTGCGATGCTGATGATGTTTGGTTGCCAAATAAATTACAATGGCAATGTGCCGTACTCGAACATGAACCACAAATTGATATGCTTGTTAGCCAAGTCACCACTGATCCTAATCAGATCACACGCAATCAAGGCCCCTGGCCACTTCGACCTATAGAATTGCAAGAAGTATTAGAAGGAAGCCCACTTCCAAGCACGGCAATTATGCGCGCGGGATTTGCAACTAAAATTGGCGCATGGGACGAGAGTCTACCTGTACTAGAAGATCTTGATTACTTTGCTCGTGCTGCCAAGATTGGCCTACTTGTCTCCTTGCATCTACCACTGGTCTATTATCGTGTTCGGACAAATTCGTTGTCACACCACACCCTTCTTAATTATGCCCATCTGAAGCAAGTACTTGCACGCTTTGTGAAAGATGGCAAACAATTAAATGCACTCATTACAGGGCATATGCACGGTGTGGCCAACTAATACACACCGTGCAATGAAAATAGCTTACAAATGTTCTATGCAAACCGATCCATGATCGAACAGGCACAGCATAGCATTTGTAAGCTATTTTCTATATCATAATAAATATCCCTTATCCTACCTAATTACGAAGTGGGCAGGTTTTAAGCACACGCTCAAAATTATCAACCTGGTCTTCATAAGAAAAGCGTTTTGCAGTTTCCTGACAGGATTCCGGTGATGGCAGTTCAAGAGCACCATGAATAATCCCCTGTATTAGGCCACGCAAACTCGCGATGTCCCTCGGCGGATATAACCATCCATTGGTTCCGGGACGGACAATATCACTTGGCCCCATATGGCAATCACTAGCGATAACGGGAATGCCACATGATAATGCCTCAACTAACACGAGACCAAATCCCTCAAAATCAGAAGGTAACACTAATGCAGTCGCTTCATCAATTGCAGACCAAGGATCAGACTGCCAACCAAGCCACTCCACCTTATCCTCTATGCCCTGATCATGCGCCTGCTGTTTTAGCCGAACTTCATCAGGTCCGTCCCCAATGATTTTCAAGCGCCAATCCCCATCTACTTCAGACAATGCAGTAAATAATGTATCAATACGCTTTTGTTGATTCATCAAGCGTCCTACATAAACAAATGTAGTGATATCTGGTCTTGGAATAAAGCGCAACTGATCCACCACTGGATGATACACAAGCGGTGTTGGTACTTCAGGAAATGCAGTTGCCAGTTGCGCCTGAATCCCCGCAGAAATAGCAATATTCATATCTGCAAAGTTCAACCATTTAGAATCAGGCATGACGTGCAAACTAAACTGCATCCAACTAATCACCTTTGGTCGCTTAGAGAAAGACTCTGCCACTGCACGTGCAACGGCTGTCTGCCATGTGCCAAGGCACACAATGATATCAGGTGCAGGCCCACCACGCATCGCATGCTGAAAAAATAGCACATGTGCCATCAGTGGATCGACCTTTGCAAATCCCACATAGGATGGAGGCACTGCCACATATTTAACAGGTAATCCTTTCTCCCAAGATGAATCAGTAGAAGGTGCTGTCAACAAAATCTGCACCTTATGCCCACGTTGTTGCAATCCTTGACACATACCCTTAAGTACGGTTTCCGTGCCGCCATGTCCTGAAACTTGTCCACTATAAAATACGATCCGCATAATTGACTCCCTTTACTATCGCAAATAGTATGCACAGTCCTAACTACTCTGTGCCATCGTCCATATGATACCATATCCCAAAAACAATCACACATACGGTATCACTGAGACACGCAGTCTACTCTATCCAGAATGGACGAGATTGAGTAACCTTCGAGCCTCATCTTCTAGCATTTTCATTTGCGATTTAATACCTTCATGATCTGGTACTATTTTTAAAATATCGCTATATAGCTGATAGGCATCTGCAACTCTACCTTCCATGACAGCCACATCTGCTAGACCTGCTTGGTGCTTCCAACGCACAATATCTTGATCATAAGATACAATGCCACGATAGTCATGAGCTACCTTTGCAGACGTCACAAATAAATGCTTGGCTTGTCCTAACAAGTTTCTAATCATACGATCGTGCACACGCGCATACTCAAACCAAGCGTTAGGGAAATCTGAGCTATCGCTAATAAAGCGTTGACCCAATTTCATAGCTTCTTCCATACGTCCTAAATCCATCAACGCATTAATTAAAAAAACGCGAACCTCAGGTATGCGTAAATACTCAGGATAGTGTTTGGCTAAGTGTTCACAACCATATAGAATGTCTACAGACTCTTGCAAATCGCCATGAAGATATAATTCTCGTCCTAAAAAACCAAGCGTACCAATGTCTCCTGGATTTTCTTGTAACGCTTTACGAAGAAGATGAATATTGCGATCTAACTTCCCTTTTTGTTGCATCACACTATCTTCATAGCCGTCATGCCATACTCGCACCCCCACAACCGGATGGTCATATACAGACGTAAATCTCCCTGCCACGTAGGCACCTACTTGCTCATGAACTCGCCCGCGAAAACAAAACCCTTCTCGCATCGAGAAAAAACGTGACATATCATAGTTAGATTCGACACGTGTGCCAATTGTACTCACCTGAATAATCCGCATGATCACAGGGGGGGTCATGTACTGAAAGAGTCCAGCCGCAACATAGAGGTGATCTTTATCTTCATCAAATAGGTACTCATCTGCATCAATACATATCACCCAGTCTGATGTTACTTTGGATAGAGAAAAATTGCGTGCAGCACTAAAGTCGTCTATCCACGTAAAATGAAAGACCTGCGCACCCATTTCCTTTGCAATCTCCGCAGTATGATCAGTACTTCCTGTATCGATCACTATGCACTCATCCACGGCACCTTCTAAACTGCGCAAGCAACGTGCAATCGTACGTTCATCATCACGTGTGATAATCGCCGCACCCACTGTAACCTTTGGAACCGCAAGAACATCCATGAGCCACGAATCTAGAATCGCCTTTCGTTGCGCACTATACGTTTGGACCTTTTGTAAAAGCCAGTTGGCCTGTGGATCAAGTATCCATGCACGCTCATAACAAGCAAACGCTTCTGCACCTTGCAAAAGACCTTCATAACATTCCCCAGTATAAGCAAATAGCTGCGCTGATTTCATTTCTCCCTGCTCAGTGAACAACGCTTTACAGCTTGCCAGCGCATCCTCAAACTTTTTATGTACAAGCAACTCACGAACTGCTTGCAATGTATCTCTCATCTCCCACATTCCCTTGCAACAGAATCAACGATTAATCATATCTTAATTGGTCAAAGCAGTTGTCTGAATGTGGATCGGATATTGCCATACAACTCCACCAACGACAGCATCTAGTTCTCCGTTTGCATAAGTTAAAGAAGTTACATCTCCAGAATTGAGTGTGCTATCCGTACCAACTTGCGTCCAAGTGGAGCCACTGAATAACCATACGCCATCATCTGAAGTCCCCGCGTACAGCGTGCCGTCTGCATTGACAAGAGCCGTAATCGTCGCTGCATTCAGCGTGGCATTGGTACCAGCTTGCGTCCAAGTGGTTCCGCTAGATCCAGAACCACTTTCCATCCAAACGCCATCACCCTTGGTACCTGAGTACAACACTCCATTGACGTTCACATACGTAGAAACAGGAGCAGAGGTTCCAGTCAATGGGTTTCCAGCAGCCGTCCAATTAGGAGAAGTTGTCGAACTGTCTGTGGAACTTGAACTCCCAGTAGAACCTGGCGCTGTATAGGATACAGTCTGTGTCGGATCAGCCATAAGGATGAGTCCCGAATCGGACATCCCTTCACTCGACAATCCGTAAGTTTGTCCAGGGGCCAATATTGCATTTAGCTGCTGCATACCACTTGGTGTGAGCGTTACCGTTTGGTTACTTTGTGTAAAACCACTTGTAGCTTGCAAAGTGACACCATCTGTACCACTTGTAGTAGACGATCCGTTACTATAAGAAACATAGAGTTGCGTGAGCGGAGTGGAAGAACTCATTTGAAAAACGATGTTATCTTGATAAGTAACCGTTATTTGTAAGGGTGTACCTGTGACTTGCGTACCAAACTGACTAACCATCGGGGTAATCGTATACACGCCAGGCTCCTGTGCAGTAAATCCACTCTGGTTAGCTATATTGTATTGTAAAGAGGACACCCCACTAGGTGCGCTCACATCATAAGTAACTGTTGCGCCACTTGGAAGCGCAATGGCATTCCCTGTAGCATCATAGGCAGTCGCTATGAATGGATCTGCCGAACCCACAGGAACAGTCGAAGCCTGTGCAGTTAGCACGACATTTGATACAAACAGAACCCCTAGGATCTGATATACATTTTCTGCATTCGTCAGCGGGTTGATGCCTAACTCTACACCTTGTATCGGAATCGTTAGCCCATTGACCAGAACTGAGCCTGAAACTTCGAGCTCCCCATTAGTAAAAAAGCTTATCGGTAAAGTCGGTATCGTCAAATTAGCACTCTGTGAATCCACATCAATTGGAATCGTAATCGTCGACTGACTAGCAGCAAAAGCTGGACTGACTCCAAGCGCACACATCATCGTGCTTGCAATTAAAGCTACCATACTATGTACATAACAACGTGCTCTATTAGACTGCCATCGATCCTTTTTCATAAATCCACTCCTTCACATCCTTAGAATCTAGTATGCGTATAATCACTATAAAAGTCTATGCTCAATTGGATACATTCTCACACTTGTGCATCTGCTAGCAACGGGTGCAGGCGATCCTTATCAGACAACACCGGCTTCGTTATCGGCCAATCAATGCCAAGTGCTGGATCATTCCACAAGATGCCTCGATCGTGCGCAGAGAGGATAATCCCCGTAAGATTGGCAAGATTGCCCGCATACGTCAGCGCATCATACGTCACAACCTCCACATCACTCTGTTCCGAAACCATCATCCGCACAAAATTACTTCCTATAAACCCCGCTCCGCCAGTCACTACAATCTTCATCGTGCACCCCTTAGAACGAATTCGTGACGCACCAATTATCCAATAATAAATCTACTATACCATGGAACTAGTAGCCACTATAACGATCATGCGCCGTTTTATCCAAAGATCAAACGCCTCACACGTTGCATTGAGTTGCGCCGTATACGGCTGTGCAGTAATGGGAAAATAAAGAAGGGTAATCCAGGTATACATGAAACAGCAACAACGGCCAGCCAATAATTTCTATGTGCAATCCATCCAATCCATGAAGCTGGCAAAATGCCCGGAAAAATGCCTATATGCACTATACTTTTATAGAATCCCAAGTGCTTAGCATCTAAAGTAAGCGTTGGAGTTGCTGTCGCATGCGGAGGTAACCACACTTGCGTTTCCGAAAAAACCAATTGTGGATCCTCTGCCGTTATGGTTGCAACAGATGGATAATCACTAAAGTTATTGAGCGTTGCTAGTGGACGATGAATGACCGTGCCTTTGCGCACAATCCCCACCCCGCCACCATTTAAAACACCATTTTGATGCAATGAAACGACATAAGGAATTTCGTCAGTCTGAGATGAATTGATAATAATTGCCGCCATCATCAACATCAGAGTCAATCCACTCAGCAAAAAAATAGATCCCTGATAACGACGCAACCGCCGTGAACGCCTGTGCCGTTCCCTTTTGCGAATACCTCCGGTAGATACAATAATCGCGACAAGAGCACCTATAATAGGTACAAAGTAAAACCTTTTGGCAGCACCTGATTGCAACCACAATGTTGGATACCCCACAAGCGGTATAGCAAGCGGACGCCCACCGATTGTCACCACTCGATTAACAATCCACGCTGGTTGAACAGGAGGTGCTTGCATCGCCGCTTGATCAGAAAGCAAGTTGTGATCACCCTTTGTGATATAACCCATTCTCGCATTGCCACCTACTAATCGATGAACGATAAATCCCTCTTTAGACAGTGGACCAACAGGAGGATGATACATGATAATCTCACCGATATGAAGCTGTGTGTGTAACGTCACAGGAACAAGTAATACAACGTATCCACGTTGCAAAAGGGGATACATACTATTGGTTCGTTCTACCTCCAGTAGAAATGGTTTATGACGAAGAAACGTCCCCGTTCCTGCCACCATCAACAATAAAGCAATAACCAAAAGAACCCCTTTCACGACCACTCGCACACTACGCATTGAACACCCTCCCAGAAAAAGTCCACTCTCTTTATAGAGATCATCATATGTATACCCCATCACAGTCAGGCACACGGCTGATAAAAGTAGCCAAATGAAGTAGTCCCTATGGTACGAAAGGAGTATCTGTATGGTGCAAATGAATAAGCAAAGAGTAGACTGATGCGGTGCGAGATCCAGCTTTAATCCATCGTACAATGACATCGCAAGCAAATAGAGAAACTATCGGAGGGGTTACAGTGATTCGTCCCAGAATGACACGTAGTTTTGTACTAGTAGGATCGGCACTCGGTCTAGCAAGCTTGATGGCAGGCTATTCATACAGCACTGCAAGCGTAGAAAATCAGTCAACACTCAGTGTTGTTGATACCAGCGCTGCATTATTAGCGCTAAAACCTGGTACCAATTCTTCCAACGCAGATAATACAGTATCGGATAAAAATGGTAGTCTTGTATTTAACTTTGATAACGGTAATGGGAGCTCCTTCGGTTTACAGCCAAACTCATCGTACGTATGGAGACATTTATTTGAAATTACCAATAACACCAGTCAAACAATTACTCCCTACATCAGCCAAGCATATAGCCAAGCATTCAGCCAAAGCACAGGCGCGGTTTCTACTTATATAGCCTCATCTACTGCTTCAACTGCAAATCCAGCTATGTCAGTACTAAACGGTCCAAATTCATTGTTAGAGCTATCTAAAAATGCGAATTGGAATTTACTAAAGCCAATACCAATGAACCAAAATAATAGTGGACCAACTGAAACATGGACGAATGGCTCAAGTGTAGCACTACAGCCTCTAAGTAGTGGTCAATCTGAATGGGTAGATGTGGACATCAACATAGGAGACATGCCAGTTACTTCATCTGCTTTAGAAAGTAGCATCTATGTTGGCGCTGTTGTTGGCACATCTGCTGCAATTGGCAATAACAATGTACCACCTGTACCACCTGTACCACCTGCACCACCTGCACCACCTGCACCACCTGCATCACCTGCAATTATCAGTCAACCATCAGCATAAGCGAATCCCTCCTACTTACATCTACAAGACCCACTCCATAAGCGGTCAAACTGGTGTAGTCGATTACCGACTACACCAGTTTATACCTTCAAAAGAAATATATTTTGACTAGGCAAAAGTGGACATTTGATGAATACAGTATGGTATGTGATTGACTACATATATAGGGAAGCAATGAAGTGTAATCTGATGTGGGCGCCTGAGATTACATGGAGCAAGTGGCGCAACCGACCCAGTTATGAACTCGGGTCTTTTTGTGTTGATAAAGAGAGATCGTCTTGTATGACGGGGGGATGTATGTGAAAGGTGTATACCTGGTAACATTAAGTCTATGTAGCGTCGTCGGATTAGCCATACTGCAACAAAGCACGAGCTATAGTATAGCAAGTGTCCAATCACAAAATCTCGTTTCTATCGTTCGTGGAAGAGATGCGTTAATCACAACACCCACGATCACTGCAGATACGACACAACCAAAACAGCCAACAGTCACGCCATCATATGATCCGTATACGATCACTCTGTATCCTACTGTGCCCGTGACTTCTTCTACATCAAATACTAAGGCATACACTCAGTCTGCCTCTGCTAAAACAGCGGAGCCATCATCTACTTCTTCGCCCCCATATCACGCTACAATTACCTTTATGGTGAACAATCACCAGCTGCAAAATATAAGCATAGAGAGCGTAAGTGCACCTGCAGATACGAATTTTACTGTACAGTTAATGACACAACCTACCATTTATCCAAATACACAGGAAAATTTCAAAGTACACATTCTCTATCCAAATGCATCCGTGCCCACATCGATACCACTAACCTTTACCTTCTCCTGGCTGGGCGGAGGAGCGACGATCACATATTCCTATAGAATTTTGTCTTAGAAAGAAGGGTGTTCAGATGAGAAGAAAGATAAAGGGAAAGCGTAAGTGGCCATATATCATTGCCATTACAGTAGTAACTGCCTTATGCATTACAACAGCCACGGAATGGTCGATGGTGCTGACTCAACCCATGCAGATTCAAAATGATAACCAAGTAAGTGGTAATCTCACCACATCTTTTTCCTATCAACCAATCGAATCCCCCAATCCCCTTTTGCCTAAAGGAGGTGCAACCACAGGAAATGGAACTATCTTCACTGCAATCACGCGCCAACTCGTCATTCATGAGCAAATGAATTTCTTAGCCAATCAACCGATGACGCTACATCTAAGTTCAACACCCATCATACGCCTCATCGCTCCAAACATGTGGGAAAAAGATTACCCAGTGGCATCCACCCAAACCATCGTTACTCATGAAAAAAGTGGGACTCTATGGAATGAAACCTACACCATCAACCTCGCTACCATCAATGAGTTTACAAGCAACATGACAAAAGCATTACAAATAAGCCCAGATAGTTACACCATTACACTTGATCCACAAATCGCGGGAGAAGTGACTTACAATAGACAGACAGAACAAATTCCCACTGTGTCAGGACTCTCTTTTCAGGAAAATGGCCAGGAGTTAGAAGTACAGAGTTCACTGACCAATAGTATACCTGTCTCCTTCACCCTCTCTTCCATAACTCCAAACACATTTCACCTCTTTGGTTGGACACTCCCTATCCCCCTTGCAAGGACAGGGTTAGGATCTCTGTTTGGAATACTCTTGGTAGCCCTTCTTATCTTACTATGGCCATATCGCAAATTGCAAGTAGGCATAGGATCAAAACCATCGGAACGATTGGAAAAACGCCATCGCGATCGCATCTTTCATCTTAGCCAAACTGTGAATTTTGGCCATTCCTTTGTCATTACACTTGATTCCCTTGCTTCACTAGTCCGTTTAGCATTAGATCGCGACGTTCCCATCTTGCGCGAGTGTACGGGAGATGCTGCACTTCGCTATGTAGCCATTGACGGAGACTGTGCCTATGTATATACAGAAGATGAAGGTGGGAATGTGCACACTAAGCAAAGCTCATTCCCACTAGACTTTGGAGGCATCAGAACAAATGAGCCGAATTTGGAATAACGCTCAACGACTATTTAACGCCACGTGGCGTGTCCCTTTATCTATTACAAAAGGAAACGATCAACAGGGGATCGCCTATATTTATCGATACCTGTCATTCCTCATCATTTCTTGTTTTTATGTCATCGGTCAACCACAGGCCCCCATTTGGGTGAAGTTGCTTGTCGTCTTTTGTCTACTCATTGAAAACCTTGCCGTAACAGGTATGTATCGAAGACATCAACAAACGCCAGGTATCATCCGCGCACTCATAAGTATAGAAACTCTCGGTGTACTTCTTCTCGTGATGGAAACAGGTGGATTTTCCAGTCCATTTGTTTGGTACGCACTCAATTCTGTATTTATGGCTGCGACTCTACTTTCTATGTATGAAAGCTGGATGAACTTTGCAATCTATATATTGACCGGTACCGTGCTCTTTGATTTTTCTGCACGTACACCTCATACCTTCTTACCAAAGCAACTTTTTTCAAATGAATCCGGCCTTATACTTGTTGCAATTCTAGTGACAGTACTGTTTCATCTCTACACCCGCCTCGCACGAGAGTTAGAAGCAAGACAACACTTACTACAAGCGCAAACAAAAGAATTACATCGAATGAATCAACAATTGCACACAGAACATACGCGCACAGAGCATCTATTGCGTCAAGTCATGACACTTTATCAAACTATGAGTGAAATGAACTATGCAGAAAATCCATCTTGCCTATGCGAGCTTTTCGCAAAAACGGCTATAGAACTCATCGGCTGTGCATCGGCTGTGTTTGCGTCAGAACAAGAGTCCGTCTGTTATCATGTACTTTCGATTGCACAACCAGAAGACATTGATCAGCATACACTCCAGCAAAAAGTGGATGACCTACTAGCGACATGGTGCCGGGGAGATATACATCTCCTCTCACCTAAAGAACAGCAAACGCCTTTTTATACACTACGCTCAAGAGGCATAAAAGGGGAGTCCCGTCAACTCATCGCTATCTTTAGTCAAACCCCTTTCTCCTTAGAAGAGGCGGACGTTCGATCACTAGATGTACTACTTGAATTTGCTTCTGCTGTCATTGAACGCTTTACCTATGAACACATTACTGGTAAGCTCCTCGTTGCACAAGAACAGAACCGCATTGCACGGGAGATGCACGATCATGTTTCACAACGTCTGTTTAGCATCGTATACGCATTACATGGGTTGACTGCAAATCAATCACCGCTTGATATACTGAAGCTAAAAAACAAGCTTCTTGTCATTCAGGATACAGCAAACGCCTGCATTCAAGATTTCCGTCGATCGATCAACCAATTAAGTGGACTTTCTGATGATAGGAATTCATGGAAAAATGATATAAAAACATATCTCGACCACCTACGCGACCTACAAAACATCGATGCCCAGTTCAACGTGAATGGGGATCTCAGTCTCATTCACGATCATCTTGCGAAAGTGCTCTACCGCGTCATCCTAGAGGCATGTGGCAATGCTGTAAGGCACGGTGGATGTAGCTCCATTGATGTGCATCTAGCTACTCTACCTAGAGAAGTACACCTTGTGATCACTGACAATGGATGCGGTTTTGATGCATACCAGGTAACCACACTTCTTCCTGAAAAGCACTATGGCCTAGGACTTCACAATATCGTTCACTCCGTGCAAAATTGCGGTGGATCTGTCTCGATCGATAGCACAATCGGCCATGGCACGCAGATCAATGTATATCTGCCACTGGAATTCAACCATGAGACAACGACACTAATCGCTAAGGAGATCACATCATGCGTATTGTCATAGTCGATGATCATCCACTTGTCCGTGCAGGACTCATCGCCGTACTCTCTTCAGTACCAGAGGTGACAAGCGTCATCGAAGCAAGCACAGGTGCACAGGCACTGAACGCCGTAATCCAGGAATCACCTGATCTCATGCTTGTCGACCTCAAACTAGGGGCAGAGTCTGGGTTAGACGTCATTGCATCATGCCGACCACATGCAACAACGTGTCGTTATATGATTCTCACCTCGTCCATCAGTCGACACGACTTTACTCGCGCTATGAAACTGCATGTGGATGGCTATGCTTTAAAAGAAGTGTTACCAGAAGAATTACTCTATGCCATCAAAGTTGTCACAAGAGGCCGTCGATACGTCGATCCCTTATTTTTAGCTTGGGAAGAAGATAGTCAGCCTCATCTTCTAGAAGCACTCACAAGCAAAGAACGCGAGGTGCTCACCCAACTCAGTCTTGGCAAGAGCAATCGCGCTATCGCAGAATCCCTCTACATCACAGAATACACCGTGAAAAAACACGTCAGTCAAATTCTCGCCAAACTTCACCTCGAAGATCGCACACAAGCGGCGCTCTATGCACATTCGCATGATCAATCATAACCATTCTTAAACTATAGCGGGCCAAGAGAAAGCGTTATACTAGACTTAGCTCATACACATCGAAGGATGGGAGGCAATCATATGAAACCAATACGCGCCATGGTCTTTCCAGGTGCGCATAATCTACCACTGTACATGATGCAGGACGTAGAACTTGTGTATACAAAATCCCGTGATGAACAGATCGCCGCCATTCAAGATCAGCTCGTCGACATCATCCATACATCCCCTGACAACTTAGCACTCGACGATGCCTCCGGATTAGTTCCCTTCCTTTCAGGAACTGTCGGCCCATTGTCCCTCATGGCCACATCTGGCGAGGTTGCCGATCATCGCCTTGGCGTCGATAACGCGCGGTCAGGCTTCGGAAAATTAGCGTATGCTTGGTTAGAAGAACACCGTCCCACGCTGCGCTATGACGTAGTCGAGGTTGGTGGAACACCGCAGCGTTTCGAAGCCCTGCAAACGAAAAAAGTCACGATGATTGTCACGCATCCGCCCTTTACGCAGTTTTGCGAGCGATTAGGCTATGACAACTGGGGGCGCATAGACCACGGTCAACTTACACTGTGCGGCGTACATCATATTCGCCATACCAATCCATGCATCGTCGATCAGTACCGCGAACAATATCGCAAAGCGATCACCACACTAGCCAGTCCCGATGGATTTGAGATAGCCCTTGCATTGATTGAACAACACCTCCATCCACCTGCAGACACCCTCCACACGATGACACAAGTCATGCGTGAAGAGATCATCCGAGCAGGAGTGGATATTCAGAACGAACCGTGAACGATCAGTCAAGCGCAAGCCTTTACTTCCACGCACCAAAAACAGCGCTACATGGCCGACATGGCCTTCTTTAGCGCTGTTCTGCTGATTCAGAGCGTTCGATCCGATCACTCTCCACCAAGGACTCCACCGCATAATAGAGAATCGGCTTATTGCAAATCGGAATTAATTGTTTTGCACCCGTATAAGTAAGCGGACGTAACCGCGAGCCTGTCCCACCAGACAGGATAAGACCCTTCAATGATAACTCCTCCCACCACAGGTAACCAATACCTATAAACTACGAATAGTATACATGATAGAATGCAATGTTACTATACTCAATTTCCCAAACTCGCACGTATCATCCAACAAAATAACACCACTTGACTTAGCGAACTGCAATAAAAAGAATCCCATCATCTATCCTTCACCCCAATACATCACAGCGATCCTACATCATGTACACCCATTCATCACAATCTTTCATCTATAGTTTACCATGTCGACACACAACGAAGTGTGATAGGAGGGATGAGGTATGCTAAAATCGTACCCGTAGTTGCACATCATCGCAGTTTTGCAGACAGGAGGAACACCTGGTATTGAAGACAGCACACACGACAGTAGTCTCATATCGCACACTCATAGCTGCGCTGATCTTACATTACCTTGTGGTTGTATGCGTCTATCTCCCATTTCCAAAAGGTATCAATTACATACGCATGTCGCCACAGGTATGGTTGCAACCCTACTTACAGTGGGATTCGCAGTGGTATCTCACCATTGCCAAGCACGGGTATCGCTTTTATTCGCTTCTCCATCACATCCACCATGCACCACCGATCCGTGCAGACATCATGACAAGCGCTTATTTTCCCTTTTTGCCCATGCTCATTCGGTTGTGTCTGGACATTAGCCATCATGTACTGGTGCCACTCATCATCGACAATGTGGCCTTTATCGCATCCTTGCCATTGCTTTTTGTCATCCTGCAGGATCTGACATTATCACTAGCGACGCAGAAACCATCTGCATCCCATACCACTCCATCACGATCTTCAAAAAAGCACGACAAACATGCACGTCAAATAGCCATATGGGGTACCCTTTTCTTTGCAGTCAATCCAATCAGTATTATCTACTCCAGTCTCTACACAGAGTCCTTTTCATTTCTCTTTGCATTACTTGTCACCTATGGCGTGCTCCGTGATCATCTATGGATCTCCGCACTAGCAGGATGTTTATCCGCTACAACACATAGCACAGGCATTCTTGTCGGTGCCTTTGTCGTAGTCTACATCGTGCGTTTTATCACAACTCGTCAGCGCAAACACTTGTGGCATGGTGCACTTTTTTCATTCGCGACACTCTCTGGTCTTCTCCTCTTTCTGATCTTTCTATACATTCGCTTTCATGATCCACTTGCCTTCACGAAGGCAGAAGCGTATTGGCACCGTACATGGGAGTTTCCCTTTGCTCCCTATGTGCAAGGCATCCTGTTAGCGACGCACGACCACAGCATGGCCTTATTCTTTGACCTGACATTTGAAACCATCTTCTTATTCGCCGCAATAGCGATCACGATACGCAAGGAGCTATGGAAAAACGGCGTGGCATTCTATACGCTCGCATCCACACTGCTGATTGCGTCAACTGTCGTTCCACATTTTCCGACCATGTCCGTCCCGCGCTATCTCAGCAATATTTGGCCACTCTATCTTGCCTTTGCATCCATACACACCCGCATCTTGCGTGGCGCATTGCTGATCTTATGTTTACTAGGTGGCGTATATGGAGCCATCATCTTTGGTCATGGCTTTTGGTTTGAATGAGCACTCAATTTGCACATCAACCGTTGTAGGACAACTTGATGAAGCCATATACTATACATAGCGATCACTCGACAGAAAGTGGGGATCTCGATGACTCGGTATATTCGATACGAAAACTCAAAAGAAGAAGCCAACCGCATCCTAACAACGACACAAAATCAACCAGCCTCGACACCTATCGGAGTCGAAGCCGTATTTGAAATCATGGATGGACTCGTCGCACTTCACGCCGTCATGGACGAGTTTTTACGCACAGAAAAAGACCATACATGGCTCGTCGTCTACTCGGGTCACCGCGCCGATCCATCCCGAGCAGATAGTAAAGTTTTCTTCATACCAGAATCCATCGACCACATCTACAGTTACCGACAAGTTCACTCGCTACGTACTGGTACAAAGCCTATCACACATCCACAACCAACACAGAAACCCCGCACAAAAACTCACATCACACGCTGGCTCGATCGCCTCTGGGTTCCACTCTCCATCATGATTGCCATCGCATTATTTGGCTTCCTCTTTGTTCAGTTAACCACCCAGGCACAAGCCAGCCTCAAACCACAATATCGCTACGAAAACAGCGCAACAAGCCATTTTGTACATTTTGAAGCATCATGATATTGAAACAGATGGTTTGCTAACAAATTCATTTGTTTCACCAGGAGTAGGTAAGTGAGTCTCTTGTAACATTGGGGTATTTGTAAAAAATTCATTAAATATTGACCATACCGGACTTCCGTTATTAACCACATCCCAGGTTGGGTCAAATATCAATCCTTGATTACCAATCATCGCTTCGTCCCATTGATGGGCATCAGCTGGATTGGAGTCACTCTGTAGTAATGATGTCCAGTTACCATTTGCGTAGCCATCAACTGTTTGTGCTTGTATTCCAATCGACCTAAGAAAAGCTGCAGCCACGTTGGAATAATCTTCGCATACTCCAGAATGTGTAGTTAAAGCAGTTAACCCATCTTGCCATACATAGGTAGGATCCAATCCCTGCGCATTAAATTGATCTGCTGAATGATTGTAAACAATAGACTCACTGGTTAGATTGCTAATCGCTTCAATTGCAGATGGTAAACTCGTGGAATTCTCTAGAAGCTGATCAGCTGTTTGTGCAAAAATGGGACTCATATTGTAATTCATCTGTGCAGAAGCATATAAATTGAGTTTTGTCTGATCAGGAATAGGGGCATTAATAGTTACTGTGTAACTACTTGAAGGATAGGAGTAGTCCTGATTCTCATCTGTCGTTGTTGTTAGAGTCGTGAAAAATTTTGGGAACAAAGTAACCATTACAGAGCCATTGTATGGTGAACGCACCATGCCGGAAAACTGTCCATTGACAACAGGCAATTCATAACCCCAACTTTGACTAGAGTCTGCTCCTTGTAGGATAACCGTGATCTTCGAGATAGAAAGGGACGTTGACCCTGAGATAGGGACCCATCCTCCGATAGGTTGATATGGTGTATAGGTCACTTGGTTATTCGTCTCTTGTGCTACATCGTTAGGCAGATCACTAGGTAAAGGTTCGATGCCAGTAGTTGATCCTGTGTTAGCAAAAGGAGTAGACTGTAGATCACTCATTCCCACTGTAATCACAAGTGGGATACTGTAGACTCCATTGGACTCTGCTTGCACCGTGTAAATTCCTGGCTTACTCGCTATAAAGTTACCCTCTACTATTTGATAGGAAGGTGAACCACCTGAACCCCAGGTATATCCATTATCAGCAGTATTCACAGTAGCGTCTGGACTATTGACAAACCACTGAAACTGATTGGCGTTGACATTGACCCCATGCTCATAGGCAAAAAGATATAATGTCTGATTGGGCATGACATTTAACAAGGATGGACCCGTCGAATTTGTATTTTCTTCTGTAGACATCGGGTCAACCGTTTGCGCAGATATATAAAAATTCCCAGAAGATCGCGCCCAAAATCCCGAATCATTTTGTGCTTGATTTTGATTGAACGTGTTCAAATAAGAAGATGGATCCAAGTCAGATGCAGCACTTTGCGCTGCGCTTGCTGCCGTATAGGAAATAGAGAGGGATTGACTCGCTAAGTCTTGCTGATTGGAATTCACTAAATAAACTGTCAATTGATCATTTGACGCTGGAACGCTATCTGGTGCAATCACGGTGATCATGGCAATACCCTGATTGAGCGTAAAGTATTCTGTATCTGTCCCATTAGTGACACCACCTTCTACCATAGCACCACTAGGTAAAGTAACGTATGGAGCACTTTGATGATTAGCATCTATCCCATTAGAAGTTCCTTGTAAAGTTATGGTGCCATTTTCATTACTCACCACGTTACCATTTTGATCAACAACGGCTGCAGTAATGGTATCCATGGCCGTTCCATTGGCCACTAAAGACGACACTGAGCCACTCAGAGTCAACGAGACACTCGCAGTTGTCCCTGAATTAATAGAAGAACTAGATGTAGAAGATGGGGCAGTGTAACTTACACCTTGCGATGGATTAGCCATTAAAACTAGTCCCTGTGACGAATCCCCTTCAGCAAATAGGGAGTAAGTCTTATCTGCAGTTAGCACTGCATTCAAAAGTTGGATTCCCACTGAAGTTAGCGTTACTGTAGAACCATTCTGAGTAAAATCAGTACCAGATATGAGATTCACCCCTTGGCTACTAGATGAATACGAAATATATAATTGCGATAGAGAAATGGTAGTAGACATTTCAAACACCACTGAATCTGCGTCATTTACCGTTATTTGCACAGGGTTCCCTTGAATCCGTGTACCAAACTCACTCACAATTGGTGTAATCGTATACGTTCCAGCAACTTGTGAAGTAAATGAATCATTTGAAATGTGATAATCCTGTTCGCTCACACCCTGTGGAGCAATAATCGTATAGGATATCGAGGCCAGATTCGGTAAATCCATCGTTTGCCCCAATGCATTTGTCATACTTACGTTTAAATCATCTGGTGATCCAACCTCTAATACAGAAGATTGAGGACTTGCACTCACATTGGCTACAAAAGGTTGCCCAAGCAGTTGTAAAACATCTACAGATTGAGTAGCGGCGTTCATCCCTAGTTCCAGCCCCGAAATTGGAACAGATAGACCATTCATCTCAATCGTCCCAGAAACAGAAAGCACATCGTTTACAAAAAAACTAGCTGGTGGAGTGGCAATGGACAAATCAACCATCTGTCCATTGACCGTTATAGGCACAGAAATCGCTAAAGATGCAGATCCCCCATTGATCGGTGCCAAAGGAGCCGTAAGACTAGCTGCAAAGGCAGGACTTATACACATTGTACATAACGCTAACGAACTAATACCCGTAACCCATCGAAACTTCAATGTTTTATGAAAGAAAAAACCTTTATTTTTATATGTATTCAGCTACTTCGCCCCCAAAATTTTCATACTAGTAAATAATAGATAGAATAAACCAATTTATATTAACGGTCAATCACATTAATTATCCAACTTGCACAGGCCGTAAATAAACGTCGAGACTTGTTGTCATTGGCCTCATTGGTGATTCATTATCGATCTTGACCATCTAATTTACACCAATGAAGAATCATCCTTAGTTTGGTAGAATGGGTTTGCATACGAAAGCGTACATTCACATGGACAAACGGACGGTAGGATATAAACGTCGTTAAGATGCGCTCCATTTGATTCCTGATGCAGGATTCATCTCATTGTCACACGCTACAAGTGGGTATACCAGCCAATTACGTACTCATGAATAGTTGATTTACCATCTCCCCTTACTTCATGAGTTGCATCAGGAAGGGTTATTCTTTATTAGCATAGTGAAGGGCATGAAACAGCGCTACCAATGGTAAAACCAACTGTATACTTTACGTGAACTTTTTCAAATTGCCAAGCCTAACTATAGCCACAAGCAGATTTTGTCGTCTATACGGGTAGAATTGAAGCCTGGGCTACTCGGTAAGATTGTGTTTGTGAATCATCGTCACAGACAACGAGAATGGTTAGCCATTCTGAGCACAGATGAGACCCTATCAGATGAAGAAATCATCCGTATCTAAGGCATGCGGTGGGATATTGCGGTCTTTTTCAAGGCATGTAAATCCTTGCTCCGATTAGGCAAGGAATTTCAGTGTCGCTTTTACCATAGGATGATAGCGTATTTCACCAACTTACGTAATCGCTATATCATGATGGATTGGGAATCATGCAAAATGGAAGACACAAGAACCCTTGGTGGTTTACTCTACTTATGTGTGACGAATTCTTCAACCGAGACTGGCATTTAGCGCTTCATGATTTCTGGTCAATCCTTGAACCAATTGCAAAAGAAGTCTCTAATAACTTACAGCAGGTGCAGTGTCAACTTCTAAATTGGATATCCTCTCTGTTTAGTAATAACAAGGGGTATCAGCCACATTTAACATGCAAAAGTTGAGCAGTAGATAAGTAAACTTGATAAAAAATTATTACATTAATTTTTTATCAATTAATCCTGAATTCCAGTTGCAACCTCCACATCAGCCCAATTCATAGACTTACGTTCAATATCCTCTTCAACTAACTCGGTTCCTGTTTGAACCTCGATAAATTTAAGTGAATTAATCGCACGCACACCATGCCATTGAAATGCAGTAATGCGAACTACATCTCCAGGTAAAACAGAAAAAAATTTGTCATCTAGGATAACCTCACCTTCACCTTCAACGATTGTCCACACTTCAGACCTAAGACGATGACGCTGGTAGCTAATGTTTGAATCAGGAGACATCTCGATCCATTTCGTTAGAACTGCTCGTCCATCAGCAAGCCGTTGGAAATCTAACACTCGATATAATCCCCATCGTCGTTCTTCAAACATAGGTCTGCCCACAAAATCACCTATAACAGACTTCAAACTTTCACTACGAGCTTTATCTGATACAAGAATACCATCTGGTGTAGCCACAATCACTGCATCCTTGATCCCAATTGCAACTAATGGAATAGTAAGTTCATTAATAACCATACTCCTGTCACAATCAACGGAAGTCCCAAGTCCAATCATTGAATGTTCTACTCTATTCGATAGGGCATCCCACGTTCCAAGATCATTCCATTCACCACTATAAGAAATAGCACGTATAGATTTTTCCTTTTCTACAATTTCATAATCAAAACTTATTTTCTCAATTTGAGGATATGCTTCTCTAAAGTTATAAAAATGCGTAGGCAATTGTTTAGAAGATAAGTGATTAACTAAATAATCTAATCTAAAACAAAATACACCACAATTCCATAATGCACCCAATCCAATTAATTTTTTCGCCAATTCCTCTGAAGGTTTTTCAATAAAACCTTTCACCTTGAATCCTACATGTGATTGTTCGTTACTTTCCTCAGTTAAAATATACCCAAACTTGCAGGCAGGATGATCTGGAGTGACCCCCATAAGGAATAAGTTTGATTTTGATTCAGTCAATAATGTCGGTAATTCCATCACATGTTTGAAATAATCGATTTCGACAAAATGGTCAACTGGTAAAACAACAATGACTTCATTTACATCACATCCGACTATATCACGTAAATAAAGACTCGATAGCGCAATTGCAGGAAAGGTATCTCTTCTCTCCGGCTCTTCAACAATCTGTACGTTACCTACTTGATAGGTAATGGCATCCACTTGAGATCTCGAAGCACAGACAATCGTATCATTTTGCAAACCTATATCTCCTAATTGATTCCAAACACGCTGAAGCATAGATTCATACGTCTGGTCAGTTTTCGGTAACACTTTTAGGAACTGTTTTGAACGTATGTCATTCGACATTGGCCATAGTCGTTTACCTGATCCACCAGATAATAAAATAATTTTCATGAATACTACCTCCAAGCTACTTAATCTGTAATATTTAAGTCTTCACCCGCCATAATTAACTCATAACTATCGTTTGAGAAACATCAATCACTATAGACCACCATTTCTCACACTTGTGCATCTGCTAGCAACGGGTGCAGGCGATCCTTATCAGACAACACCGGCTTAGTTATCGGCCAATCAATGCCAAGCGCTGGATCATTCCACAAGATGCCTCGATCGTGCTCTGGTGAATAGTAGTTGTCTACCTTATAAAACACCTCTGTATTCGGTACAAGCGTACAAAAGCCGTGCGCAAAGCCTCTTGGCACGAGCAGTTGGCGAAAATTGTGCGCAGAGAGGATAAACCCCGCCCACTGTCCAAACGATGGCGATCCTTCACGCAGATCAACCACCACGTCATAGATGGCACCTGCCAGCACGCGCACAAGTTTTGTCTGTGCCTTTGGCGCAAGCTGATAATGTAATCCGCGAAGCGTTCCTGCAGCCTGCGACAATGAATGATTATCCTGCACAAACGCAGTAGACACACCTAACGCCTGCATCTGCTCCTCATGGTAGCTCTCCATAAAAAACCCTCGTGCATCGCCGTGTACCGTAGGTTCTAGTAATAACACACCATCTAACTGATTAGCTACGATCTGCAACATATAACGCCCACTCCTCTGTTTGACGATACCTTTCCATAAAAGCGTGCAATCCCTCACGCCACGGGCGCAGTTCGGAGAATCCACGCGTTCGCTGTGCCTGATGATCAAGCACAGAGTAGCTTGGGCGCGGCGCAGGGCGAACAAACTCTGCACTCGTACATGGTTCTACCGTTACATCGAGCTCCGCTTGCACAAAGATCTCTTTTGCAAACTCATACCAAGAACACACCCCTGCATTAGACGCGTGATACACCCCATACTGTTCAGTAGCTGTCAGTTCAAGGAGAAACGCAGCAAGATCAGCCGTATACGTCGGTGCCCCTAGTTGATCACATACGACCCGAAGCGTCTTGTGCTTTGTAGCAAGCTCTAGCATCGTCTTCACAAAATTCTTCCCATGTACCCCATACACCCACGATGTGCGCACAATAAAATGACGCGCACACAGTTGCGCGACCAGTCGCTCGCCTAACCACTTCGATTGACCATACACCGTTTGCGGATCTGGCGTCGCATCTTCCCTGTATGGAGAAGTTGCCTTCCCGTCAAACACATAGTCCGTGCTGACATAGCACAGTCGCGCACCCAGTTCTTGCGCGATCATCGCTACCTGACGCGAACTATGTGCATTGACTGCAAACGCCTGCTCGACATCCGACTCCGCCGCATCCACAGCCGTATATGCCGCGGCATGGATGATCACATCAGGTTGAAGCGCAGTGAGCACCTCGCGCACAGCCACAGCATCTGTTAGATCAAGTTGCGCACGTCCCAACCCAATCATCTCATGCTGCGCTGCCCCAAGCGATACAACCTCATGGCCCAACTGCCCCTGTGCCCCTGTCACGACAATCCTCATCGCGCATCACCAAGTCGCGCACCGGACTGTGGCTGATCAAACGTCTGATAAGCACCTGTGCGAATGCGCTCCCACCACTCTTTGTGCTCCAGATACCACGCTACCGTCTCCGCCAACCCACGCTCCAGATCATACTGTGGAGTCCACCCGAGTTCATGCTCAATCTTCGTCGCATCCATCGCATAGCGCCGATCATGCCCCAAGCGATCCTGCACAAACGTGATCAGCGACTCATCGCGCGCAAGCAACCGCAAGATCATGCGCACCATCTCCAAGTTCGTCCGCTCATTGTGCCCGCCAATATTGTACACTTGCCCAGGCACCCCTGCTTCTAGAACCCGCGCGATCGCCCGGTTGTGATCCGATACATGCAGCCAGTCGCGCACATTGCCACCATCCCCATACACAGGAAGCGGTCGTCCCTCCAGCGCATGAATAATCATCAGCGGGATCAGCTTCTCTGGAAACTGATACGGCCCATAGTTATTCGAGCAACGCGTAATCACAACCGGTAACCCATACGTCTCATAAAACGCACGCGCCAATAAATCCGATCCCGCCTTTGATGCACTATAGGGGGAATTGGGAGCCAGTGGCGTCATTTCTGTAAATGCCCCTTCATCCCCAAGCGTGCCGTACACTTCATCTGTCGATACGTGAACAAACTTCGCTACACCAGCCGATCGCGCCGCCTCCAAAAGCACCCGCGTCCCTTCGACATTGGTGCGCACAAACTCCGCACTCGATGCAATCGAACGATCCACATGACTCTCCGCCGCAAAATGCACCACCGCATCGACGCCCGCCATCACCTGTTGCACTGCCTGTGCATCACAGATGTCTCCTCGCACAAACGTATGCCGGTCTACAATCCCCGCAAGATTGGCAAGATTGCCCGCATACGTCAGCGCATCATACGTCACAACCTCCACATCACTCTGTTCCGAAACCATCATCCTCACAAAATTACTTCCAATAAACCCCGCTCCACCAGTCACTACAATCTTCATCGTGCACCCCTTATAACGAATCAAGAATAATCATCCAACCATTAAATAAAGTGTTTATAAACCATAAAAATAACAATCTAAAACTCACAACGCGAATCATCGCCTAACACAAGATGGATCGCCTTTGGCCTTGCCTGTGACGGTACAATCGCCACGCGCTTCCCCACTAAGCACGCATCTAAACGATACGCACTCTCCACATGACTATCTGCCAAAATGATACTATTTTCAATCTCCGTCTTCCTAATCGTCACTCCGTCACTAATAGACGTATAAGGTCCTACATACGAATCCTCGATCGTCACATGATCACCGATGACCAGAGGTCCACGCAGCGTACTGCGCAAAATCTGACTGCCCACCCCGATCTGTACGCGACCGATCACCTCGGAGGTCGCATCGACAGTCCCTTGCATCGACGACTCAATCGTTTCGATCATCAGGCGATTGGCATCTAGCACATCACTCGGTCGCCCCGTGTCTTTCCACCATCCAGTCACCAGGTGTGGTTCCACCTGGTACCCGTGATCGACCAACCACTGAATCGCATCCGTAATCTCAAGTTCACCGCGTGTAGATGGCTCGATCTCCTTGACCGCTCGAAAGATGCACGGTTGAAATAGATAGGCACCCACCAGCGCAAGCGAACTCGGTGGAACTTTCGGTTTTTCTACCAATCGCACCACGCGTCCATCGACCAGTTCGACCACGCCAAAATGTTGCGGCTCTGGTACTTCACTTAGCAGCACCAGCGCATCTGGAGACGACGCGCGAAACGCTTCCACAAAGGCAGCCACTCCATCGCGCAACAAATTATCCCCAAGAAACATCACAAATGGCTCACCAGACATGAACTCTTCCGAGATCTTGACTGCATGTGCCAGTCCAAGGGGCTTGTCTTGGTGAATATAGGAGACCTTAGCGCCAAATCGACTCCCATCACCTAAACTACGCATGATCTCTTGGGATGAATTGGACCCGACGATCACCCCAATATCCGTCACGCCACTCTCCACCAAGGACTCCACCGCATAATAGAGAATCGGCTTATTGCAAATCGGAATTAATTGTTTTGCACCCGTATAAGTAAGCGGACGTAACCGCGAGCCTGTCCCACCAGATAAAATGAGCCCTTTCATAGTTAACACTCCTAGATCGAAATATTTATAATTCAACATTTGCAGATGTCGATTGTTATATATCTCTTTATGTAATTAAGAAACAAGAGATCCATTGTAGTCGTTGGCTAATTAGTAATTGTACATCCATAGACAGAAATGTCCGCAGTAGTTATTAGACAAATGACCAAATTTAAAGAAAAGCATCCGCACAAACAAAGTAATTCTCTTTATTATAGTTTCCATAAAGCATTCCAATAAAGAACGAAGACATGATCATTACCACGCTGGACGAAATCGAGCGATCCATGGGGCTCTCCACCGAAAAGTGCACGACTGTCTCATAATAACCCTTGGAAGCTACCCGAAATGCCTTTTCAACACCAATATCGCCCACTACTATAGTATGCAGCACGTCAAAATTCGAGAGATTTAGTAACTCACATAACTCCCCACTTGCGATATCCAAATAATTCAAAGCGATTCGTTTTTCATCCGGATCGAGCTGACTGTATGATTCGGTGGTGAAATTCATGATCACCTCAGGCTACTTACCTAATAAGCGATATGCGTGTTCAACACTCACTGGAATCAGCAGCAGCTGGTTATCCTCGTCCATGCATACCACTTGCATTTCCCTTTCATGCGTCACTTTTCCCACTAACGATCTGAAATGTCCCTCACTTGACACCTGGCACAATTTACACTTGACCGATCAATTGCGATGACATGTCAACACATGCCTTATCGTGCACTTGGATATCAATTGACTCTAGCTTTAAACGGCTGGCTTACACAGCAAATCATCTGGCCACTCCCCCACCACCCTATATCCTTTATCCATAAGCCACTGAATCACGTCTGTAATCTCATGTTCCCTACTCTCATATGGTTCAATTGAGCTGATTTCTTTAAAGATGTAGGATTGAAATATGTAAACGCAGATAAGAGCTAGATTGCTCTGTGGAACTTTCGGTTTCTCAGTCAGTCGTACAACTCTTCCGGCTTCCATTTCAACCACACCAAATTTTTGTTGATTCGGCAATTCACTTAGCAACACCAAAGCATCAGGCAACGACGACTGCAATTACGACATAAACGATGCCACTCCGTCATGCAGCATTTTGTCTCCGAGAAACATGACAAACGGCTGTACTTCCATAAATCTTCCGATATTTTTCCCTCATGCTTCAATCCGAGCAATTTATTCTGCTCAATATAATTTACATACGCACCATACTGAGTCCCATCCCCAACCGCACATCGAATCACTAGCTCCATATCGCCAACGATAACGCCAATCTCGTTAATGCCACTTTCTACCGAGTCCTCAATCGCGTAAAATAGAATCGGTTTGTTGCCTATCGGGATCAACTACTGCTTCGCAAAGTTAGACGTCAGTTGACATAGTCGCGACACTGTACCCCCAGATAAGATAAGACCATTCATATTCTAGATATTACATTATTAAATATATTACCATTTCAAGGTCACAATAGCGCACTCGCTAACAATCCTCAATGCGTCTAAGAAATCGATTTTACACCCGAGCATTTTCAACCATCATACTAATATGCCACTCAATTTCTTGAAATCTTCATAATAGATATCATCTTCCGATGACATCATAGAGTATGGTCCAACACCCAATCGATAACCTCTTCAGTACACATATCATTTGAGAGTCTAGGAATACTAATGTGTCCTCGCAATCAGCCCACTTTAAACCTTTTCTAAGCTACAATTCAATCAGATAAGATACATACTTGTCAGTCAAAAATTTAGTTGCGTTTTCTACATACCGATCAAGTCCTAAATGTGGTGTAAATTCGCCCCTCGGTAGAGATTGAGTGATGTCAACTTATCTTGGTGATCTTTGAGTCTTCCTTAGCCTGTTTTTTCTGCTCTTCACGCCAGATGAAATAGTCCGCCATGTCGAGGTATTTGTGCCCCGATTGCCATTTCTCTTCCATCTCCATCAGCAGTGCTCCAATGAGGCGAAGGACAGAAGCGCGGTTAGGGTAAATGCGAATCACTCGGTCACGCCGACGAATCTCTTCATTCATTCGCTCCATCCCGTTGGTTGTCCTTAAACGCTTCCTGTAGCGCTCGGGCAACGAGAGGACCGCTGTGATATCATCAAATCCATTCTCGAGGATCTGGATGGCTTTCGGCGCTTTCTCGTTATCGTCCGACACGACCTGATCCATCAATAGCCTTGCTGTCAACACATCCGGTGCGTCGAGTATAGCCCGCACTTTCCCGTACAGTTCGTCGTGTAAGCTCTTCGGTGTCGCGTCCAGGAAATTGCGCATGAAATGAGTCTGGCACCGCTGCCACGTTGCACCTTGAAACTGCGATTGCAGCGCCTTTACGAGCCCAGCATGACTGTCGGAGACGACGATATCCACACCCCTAAGATCGCGGCTCTTGAGCCAAGTGAAGAATTCCGACCAACTCGCCTCTGATTCACTATCTCCAAGCATAATCCCAAGGATTTCGCGATACCCCTCTTCGTTGACACCGGTGGCGATCATAGCGGTACGTGAGCGGACACGCCCGTCCTCCCGGATCTTCAGCATGATGACATCGACCAAAACGAACGGGTATCGCTTCTCTCTTAAGTTGCGTCCATTCCATGCTTCAACGATCGGGTCGAGTCGCTTACACAGGTCCGAAACGGTAGATTTCGAAAACTCGGCTACGCACAGCTCCTCCGTGATGGCGGTGATTTTGCGCGTGGATACACCCTGAATCACCATCTCGACGAGTGTCAACAACAAAGCCTGTTCACTTCGCTGATAACGTGCGAAGAGTTCTGTGAAAAAGTTGCCGTTACGCAACCGTGGAACGCGTAACGTGAGCGCTCCCACACGGGTTGTTAGGGGATGCGGACGGGTACCGTTGCGATAACCCTGGCGGTCATCCGAACGCTCATACGGCTCTGCATGCAACTGCTCAGATGCTTGGGCATGAAGCACTTGATTCAAAACCTGCTCCAGCAACTGCGACATTCCCTTATCCCCAGAAAATAACCCTTTCAAAATCTCGTCATCCACGGTAATGTTGTACTGTGCCATTCTCATATTCCTCCTTGTTAAAATGGTTGATTGACACTTCCATTCAACCAAAGAGGGACGAGGTGGCACTCCTACATGATGTCACCCAGTGCATCCACTGAATGTACACCATTATACGGACTCAACTAGTTCATGGAAATTTAATAAAGGAATCTAATACAAGTTTTTGCGACAAAATGAGTAGCGCAGAATTTAAATCCAACTCCGTCAAACTGCTAATTGCCATGCTCGCCTATAACTTCAACAACTGGAATCGTCGATTTTGTTCCATAGAAAAGTGGAACTCAAGGCGAATGAATAATCTGCCTAATTAAATGATCAAAACCTCGGGGCTGGTTCATTCCGAACGACACTGGAATTGAGAACTATGCAGTTCATTCGTGTTCAGCAGGGAATTCAATCAGATCCTGCACAACGCGAATTGAATTCATAAATTCACTTTAGAGAAACCTATTCATCCTAGTGATTTAAAACAGCTGGTGGCAAACAAAGAAAAACTATGAAAATTAAAACCCATTTTAATCTAAACAAATTCTATTTAATCATCATCATAAAATACTTATCTTCTACAATATTATTTCTAATTTAAATCAACGTGAATATTTTAGATTTATGTATTAAACTACTTATCTATGTTATTAGTTGACCTTTTGGATTGAAATAGACTTTACTCTCCATGTCCAAACAACACTAATAAAATAATTCCACACTGTTGAAATTGCAATTCCGAGAAATTGAGCTAGTAGATGATAAATACCTAGATAACTATAAAATAAACCGAAACATGAAACTGTTATTCCTACACCTATTAATGATGTACCAAAATACTTTAATAACCTTATTTTAGTGCTACTTTGTTTAGGTCCAATCCACGTATATCTATCATTCCACCAAAAGTTATTACCAATAGACACGACACCAGCAATTCCACTTGCTAATAATGGAAGTATACCTAAATGAAATAAAATGTCGTAAATAACTAAATTAAGAACTACACCAGATAAGCCCACTAGAACAAAACTATAAAAGCGTCTGTCATCTGGACTAGCAAGAACAAGTAAGAATAAATGTTTCAGATAATTCCACTGCTCTCTTAAAGACATTTTTGATTCACCAGCATTTCTCATTTGAAACTTATAAGGAATCTCAATTACCTTTGCGTAATTTCCTCGCGCTAAAATCTCAATTAATATCTTCCACCCAACTGGTTTTAAAGTCACATTTTCAATCACTTCTCGACGAAATACGAAATAACCACTTGTTGGATCATTAATTTTTCTAAGCCGTTTTAAAGCAAATTTTCCTATATAACGTGCTACTGCTGAAATAACTTTCCTATGCCATCGTAAACCACCATCATCACCTCCAGGAATAAATCGACTCGGAATGACAAGATCAGCATTACCTTCTTCAATGCCTTTCATCATTGCTGGAAGCATTTCCGGTGGGTGTTGAAGATCTGCATCCATAACTGCTAGAACATCGCCTTGAGCTAGTGCAAATCCTCTGAGCACTGCTGTTGCTAGACCTTTTTCTGTATCTCTATGTTCATACTTTACAAATGAATATTGATGAGAAAGGTCTTCTAAAACTGCAGGTGTATGATCAGTACTATCATCTACGAAAATGATTTCGAAATCATAACCATCCATAGCAGACATAACTCTCTTACAAACCTCTAAAACATTACTAGATTCGTTGTATGTAGGAACTACTATACTAACCATATGTCACCACTTTCTATAACACATAATAGACACTGTACCGCTTGTAATTTTCATTTAATGAATAGCTTGTAAGGTTTGAACATTGCCCACAGAAGGACTTTCTACTCCTACATATAAAGTTTTAGAGTCACTGCTTAAAGAAATAAACCCTGCATTCATCGGTGCACCCAATGCCGCTATTTGAGACTCAGTAGCTAAATCAACTTCTGATATGTAATACGTGTCATTTGCTTCTTTTAATAAGTAGAGGGTTTGTCCATCTGGACTTACAACAAATGAACGTGCACCTGGCGCTACAGTAAACTGAAATTGAGGGGTTTTCGATCTTTCAGAGATACCCATAATTTGACCGTTAGGCTGAAGTGTATAAAGCGTTCCAGCATTAGATGCAATATCAATAGTTCCCAAGGAAACAGGGATGCTCTCCATGATCTTATTGTTGTTTGTATTAACAACAGAGACTGTCTCAGACTTCTTTGTTCCATTCAAAACATACACATCCCCTGCTTCACTTGGATCTGTACAAACTTCGATAACAGGATCGCCAACTGGAATTGTCTTCATCATTTTTAATGTCTGTGCATTATAAAGTGAGATTGCACCTGAATGTTTTGTTGCTTGTCCCAACACAATAATCCCAGAAGATAATAATGTTGCAGAGTCAACAGCGTTTGAAATGGAGGAACTGGATGATATTTCATGTGTGATTAAGTTGAGAGAAAAAAGTCCTTTGGATCGAGCCGTACCAGCAGCTAAATACATAAAATCATTACTATCTGGATTTGTCATCCCAACGATTCCAGCAGGCGCAGGAATGATAGTATTTACTTTATCTTGAGCAGCTACTTTAGAGAGTGGTACAACAGCAGTTGTACTAGACTCAACACCACAACCAGTAATCGAAAATACAGCTAATAAAGCCATAACACCAGCAACCTTTAAATGCCTCATATAAACCTACCCTTCACATTGTTAAAACCACTTAGCTATCACATACTAATTATCCAACCATAAATATTCACTTCACAAAATTAATGGAAGCAATGTTTGAATACCCAAATGGCTGACCCGAATTCGGAATATCCGCTTCAAAAAATGTTGGTAATGGTTCAACAAATTGACCTTGCACTGTAAAAACAGCTTGACCAGATGCATTCGTAATACTAGTGACAGCCATCGCTCCAGCCTGTGACCCGTTGATTGTAGAACTGGCCGTAGATACGTAATTAGGACCATACATAACTTGATTTAAGGTAACTGGTACACCTGACAAGTGAAGCGGTATTCCTGAGGTACTACGTAGTTGAACTGTTAAAGAAAAAGGAACACCTATTTTCACCGGAGTATTAAAAGCGCGCGGCGAAAGCACTGTAACCATCTTAGGTAAATAAAAATCAGCACTCGTGCTTATGGTAGCCGGTGTGGTCGTAAAAGCATCCACGGAAAGATTATTTGTAATACTGGGCATGGCAGGAACATTTGGTGCACTCAACGTATAATCGGCAGCTTGCTTTGGAAGTAATGTGCTTGGTCCACTCGATAACCAAAAGGTTGGAAGCTGACCGGTATTTTCCATAACAGTAAAATGTGGCGAAACTGGAGTGTTCTCGTGATTGATCACATGAACTGAGACCGAATCAATCAAACCTAATTCACCCGTTGTTTGTACACCAGTTACTTGAAGCTTTAACGGTTGACCACCAATAAAAGATAAACAAAAGACTAGTAAAGAAGCTGATGAAAAAATACCAATACCGTATTTGCTCAAGCGTGGTATACGAGATACTTTGTCTTGAATGATAGTACGTACAGAGATTGCTGCCACAAGCAAAATTGGGAGAAGGTCGACTAGATATTCAAACAGGGACCTCTCTGTCCAAAATAAAGCTAAAGGAATAAAAAGAATCCAACTTCGTTTAAACCTAGAATAATAAGTAACAAACAAAAGCATTTCAAGAACAAGAACGAAGGCTCCTAATAATTTTAAATACTCCATATGTCCATTACCTACATGGTCATAGAGCCATAAACCCACTATCCCTTGACCTTGTGGAACAGTACTAGATACCAAAGGTAATAAACTCCCTTGAATCCAGGCTATAGGATCCCAAACTATAAAGGGTACATTCACTAACAAAAAAGGAACAGCCACTCCTACGATATATCGAAGCGGATTCCTCCACCATGACTGACCGCTTCGCTTACTTTCCATCATAATACCTAACACTAGAAATGGTGCTAGAAACCATGCCGTTTGCTTGACACTCATTGCAAGTCCAAGCATAATTGGTCCCATCCATTTTAATAATAACGGATGCGTTGGATCTACAAAACGATCCCATTTCCACACCGCAAGAATAAGAAATGGCATAAAAAGCGCATCTGTCACTCCTCCAAATACGTTGCCATCAAACATCATAAAACCTAATACTAAAAAAGCAATCCATCTTATTTGAGAAGGTAATAAAAACCATAACAGAACGCTAGATCCCATCCAAAAAAAAGCATCCACATAAAGGGCAGCATGCATATGTACACCCAAAGCCATAACAGGTGTATATAATAGAAAGGATAGTGCGGGATAAGAAAGTGACACTACAGGCTGTCCACTAAGTAAGTAAGTATAGTATGTAGGCGGGACTAAATACCTTCGAAAAGCTAACGCAAGACTATGAGCATATGGATTTATACCTTGTAAAAGTAAATGACTAGCATATTGATCAAAAGCTATTTCATCTGTTTGATATCCAGGTGATAAATGTATTTGAGTATAAACCCACCATGCAAATCCAATACATGAAGCAAGAAGACTAATAAACTCCAACTTCTTTTCCATCAAAGGAAATGCAAATGCTAATAATAGTGAGACAAGACCAAACCCAATCAATATGACACTCAACCAGGTAGTCGCAGGGTATACTAAACCGGATCCCCACAAACGATAACCCCAATCAATTGCAAATAAACTTCCAACTAATACACCTATGGGTACGGACGTAAATTTATCTTGCCCGCCATCAAACTTTAACTGCAAAAGGAAACACTCCTCTAACTGTGCATAAAAAAGGTTTACCATATTAAAAATTATGGTGAATGGAATGACCCATTCACCATAACATCTACTAGTTAAAAACTAGTATAAATTCACTACATCAGATGATGTGCTAATTGTCGTACCAGAAGTTCCACCAGAAGAGGCAACTACAGAAACAGGCCCTGTTACAGAAGAAGCAGTAGTAGACAAAGTAGCACTATAATTACCAGTACTATCAGTAGTTACTGATGTAGATGAACCACCAGAACCACCAAATGACACTACCACCGTTGCGTTTGGAATTGGATTACCAAATGCATCTTCAATAACACCAGTTACATTAAAGCTACTACCAGGATTTACTTGGCTAGAAGGTAAAATAACTGTGCTATTCGTTGCTGATACACTCCCTGCAGTAGCAACCGTAGATGTACTTAATTCCCCACCATTAACAGTAATAGATGAGCCTGAAGAATTAGCGACTGAAGTACCAGAAGGTACTGTTAGCGCTACCGCATCTTCAACTGTTATCAATGGAAGGTAAGATCCTTCCAATGTGACAGCAGGTTTACCACTTGTAGGAGCAATCACTACGCTACCAATAGATCCACTAGATCCATCATTAGTAATCATTAGACCACTTGACTGTGTATCAGTCAAAATCCCTACGACGCCGCTAGTGCCATTAGTAAATGAAACTGGATCGGCTAACGTTAATGTACCAGAGATGGTAGCATAATTTGTAACAGCTGCATTTGGTGCATCTATCGTCACGTCTGCGGCGTTACCAGATAAGGTTAATGAGGAAGCATTAGGTGCATAAATTGTGTAAGAGCCAGTTTCATCCGAAGCAGTTCCTAGGTTCACTGTTTGTGCACCAGATCCTGCAACAGTGTACGAACCACCAGATGTCAAGTCGCCTGTACCCGAGTAGTTAACAGCCGTATTCGCTGCAACCGTCTGATCGTTGTTGTTAGACACTTGGTACTGAATACCATTGCTATCTGTGTAAGGACTCATCGAAACACTAAATCCGCTAGATGGTAGAGCTGGCGAATTACTGGCTAGTGTTAAGATCACTTGATCCGCGTTGGTCGAAGATACTTGGGCACTTTGTACGGTGTATGTCTGACCACTACTACTTACGGTAAACTCGCCTGGATTCAATGAGCTAGCATCGACTGCTCCCGTGAAAGTAAGGGTGATCGTATTAGGTGACGATACTAAATTTGGAATCACTGTCGTTGGCGAGAAAGTCGTTGCTACAGTAGACCAGTTAATGTTCACCTGATCGGTCGTTTGTCCAGCTACAGGAATACTTGCTCCATCTTGCGTTGCAGTAATCGTTACTTGATCGGTCTCACTATTTACACCACCAGATAACGTAACAGAAGCCATACCGTTAGAGTTTGTTGTCGCAGAAGTAGCAGATAAACTTGCTGATCCTCCAGTAGAAGTCGTTAACCCAAAGTTCACGGTGGCTCCAGAAATCGGATTACCTTCTGCATCCATTACGGATACATAAATCGGAACCGTGGTGCCAACTGCAGCATTTGTTGATGGTACGCTTACTGATGCCGAAGCAACCCCTGGTGTCCATTGAACCGGTATGGTCAACGAATTAACACCGGATGGCAATCCTGTACCTGCATCGACAACAGGTGTGCTCGTCAAAGAGTGTTCCAGCGCCAATTGCGACCAGCTGCTCGACGTGGTTGAAGGATTTACATCAATCGTTTCTTGCCCAGCTTTTGTCGACAAGGCGGTCCATTGCGTCAAACCAGCAGATGTCGTATTAGTTGTAGCTGTAGTTTGTGTCTGATTGACTGTTCCAACGCTTCCAGATGCAGTGGTCACATCGAAAGGTAATCCATTGACAAACGGTGTTCCGTTTGTGGCTCCATAAGCAATTTGCTTGCCTGTCGCTGTAATTGGTGATACTTCAATTGTACTTTCTGATGGCCATGTTACTGAAGGTAGAAGACCAAAATTCTGTCCATTATTCACGACAACACTCGATGATGCAATAGGATTCATTTCTGGAGTAAATGAGCTATCGCCATTCTCAGGTACATAATCCATACTGACCTGACCAAAGTTAATCGCTGTCAATCCGCTTGAATCATTCAAAGCACCAGCGGGCGTAGATAAAGCCACTTGGTAATTTGTACCGTCAACATTAGCTGTAGCTTGCACTACAGACGCCGACGCTACGGCTGAACTTAACGTTAAGGTAGCCGTACCATTCGTATTGGTAGGAACTACATACGTATTTAAACCTTTGTAAGCCGATGCAGCTGCAGATACCCCGTTAGTCAATGTTTGTGACTGTTGTCCACTCGGCGTTACAGAAACTGAACTCGAAGTGTTGACAGTAAAGGTAACAGGTATCCCTGCTGTCTCGACTGGATTGCCGTTCACGTCCTCGACAGTTGCGGTAACTGTCACATCCTGACCCGTCAAAGCATACTGATTGTTAGCAATTGTCGATCCAGCTACAGCTGTTGTCGATGGCAATGGTGTCCACTGGGCTGAAGCATAGACTGTTGAAGCTAAGCTATTCACTAAGTTCTGTGGGAAATTAGTTAGCGACAACGTGCCTTCAATCTCTTGTGGTCCTGTTTGAGTAGCATTGATCGTCGCAACACCATCAGATTGTGTCAACGTATCTGTACTTGGCGTTGTGGTTGTTGCATTACTCGTGACAGGTACTAATCCCGTTATCTCATTCGATGTAGAATTAACGACAAGTTGATTTTGGTTTGATCCATTGTTAGTTGTCGCTGCATTCCATTCTTTTTGCACAACACCGTTCGCTAACGCTTGAATGACTGCATCGCCAACCTGTGGATATACAGGAACTTCATACTGATATGTCCATGCACTCGTATCCATACCTTGTGTACTTTGTGTAAATACCGATGTATTTTGCAATGCAGACACATCACCTGAGTTTAGCGGCTGCCAATTAGTATACTGCATTGGTACTTGTGACCAAGTAACATCGGAACTAAGTGGAACATTTACAAACGATGCAGACCCACTCGTTGAAGCATAGTTCATAACAATACTACTTAACGAGTATCCAGAGTCTGCCACAGGATCAATTTGACCTGGTGTTTGTAAGACAACATAGACTGTTCCTGATGCACCGTTAGTTGGAATTTGCACACCAAAATTTGAATCGCTTAAATTTGAAGATGTAGCAATAAAGCTCTTTGCCCATACCTGCGGTCCGCTATCAGGTAAAGTAGCTGCTAAACCAGTTGATGCATCAGAAGCAAGCGGCCATGACGTTATTGTTGTACCATTTAGTGATGTGACACCTTGTGTTGATGATTTTACTGTTGTTGGTGCTGCTCCTCCTGTTGGTACAAAATAAACAGTTGCAATACTACCTGTCGACAATCCTAAACTAGAGAAGTTTAAGGTTGCATAATTGACATCACCAGGAATCGCCATCTTACCCGTAGCGTCGGTATACACATTTGTTTCATTTGGTTGAAGGCTGTTTACTCCACCACTTAAGGGTATTGTCTTCGCTCCTGATTGATTACTATCACTCGTTTGTTCTGGAACTGTCAATGCATACCCTGTTGTAACATTTAGCGATTGATCCAATGTTCCTGACGGACTAACTTCATTGGCCGTTGCATAATTACCAGCAACCGTTTGATTAGCATTACCATAAGGATACATCCAATCTGTTGATTCAGTTGTTGCGGGTGAGATTACATTTGAACTTGCATTAGCCACAGTAACCGTTCCAGGTTGGAACGTTGCAAAGCCGACGGAATTATTAGAAGTTACTCCATTTGCAGTCACTGAGTAATTAACTAACGTCGCTGCATTTGGATCGATTTCTTGAGCCGACAATGATGAACTTCCACTGCTAGGTGTCAAAGTAAGACTTAATGGCACTACAGCCATGCCTTGACTATCCGTTGTTACAGTATCTGAACTTTGACCATTCGAAAACATAGTACTAGCTGTATAATCATTAGCGCCATTGACTGTACTTCCTGTGACTGTAAACGTAACAGGCACGTTAGCCACTGCATTGCCATTCATGTCAGTTACTGTTGCTTGTAACATGGCACTTGAACCTAACATGACAACATTACCAGTTGCAACATTCGGAATCGCATTGGTTACAGTTGCGTTAACCGCACGCAGTAGAATCTATTTAGATCTCATTACTCGTTTAAAAAACCTTGTATTACATGGATCATACTGGAATAATAACGAAAATTGGTTATTAGGCATAAATTTCTTATAACTAAAATTGCAAGGATTTAAATTGTATACTTTCATTTACAATCATAGAAAACAAATATATACAGTTATTTAGGAGTAATATTAGATGGCACAATACGACGTTACCTTGTATGATGAGAATTTAAAGGACTTTTTTCTGGCGATAAAGGGATGTCAGGTTTGCTTGAACAGGTAGTAAACCAGGTTTTGCAGGCGCAGGCGACTGAGCAGATTCAAGCGCAGCCTTATGAACGCGCAGATGAGCGCCAGGGATACCGCAATGGGACTCGCCCCCATCCACTTACGACACGAGTAGGCACGCTCACGTTGCACGTCCCAAGGCTTCGAAATGGTACCTTCTCAACCGAGCTGTTTGCGAGATACCAGCGCAGTGAGCAGGCGTTGCTTCTGGCACTGGTGGAGATGGTGATTCAGGGCGTGTCGACTTGAGAAATTACTGCTATTACCAAAGAATTATGTGGGACTGAGTTATCGAAGTCAACCGTGTCTGAGCTGTGTAACCGCCTTGACCCCATGGTGAATGCATGGAATGGAAGCAACCTGAAGAAGAAAAGATATCCCTTTGTTCTGGTGGATCCGATTGTTTTGGAGGTTCCTGAGTCGGATTTATCCTAACGAGGATTCTGTGACCCAAATAATTGGCGCATTGCTGATGTGAATGGACAAAAAGTGGCAAACGGGACACAAATACTTGGATATGTCGGAGTATTTCGTGTGCCGTGATGAGCAGATAAAACAAAGCGAAGAACATGTGAAATTACAACAAATCATTTGACATAACTTGATATCTACCGTTGGGTGAATTTACCTCATATTTATGACTTGATCGAAAATAATAAATCCGTGTGTTCTTTTGAAGAACACACGGATTAAAAAAAGACTACTTATCATTTTCACTTCTTACTACACATCATTTTCAACTATTTTTAAGTAAAGCATTCATCTCATTCATATAACCATATTTTTTCATTAACTCAATTACAGCCGTTTCAACTAAATCCCGTTGTGATATGTTTTTTTCCCGGCAATAATCCTTCATCAGTCTGGCCAAAGCATGTGACATATGCACTGATTTGGTCGTCGGTATACCAGGAACTAGGTATCGAGGAATCTGCCCCTGATTCGGCCCCAATAGTGACTCTAAGTCACACCTATGATGTGATAACCACTTTATAATTGATGCTTCCGATAATGGTTCACCATCAGAGATGAATTTTGATTCACTTTCATTAATATCATTATCTACATCTAATGACACAGTATTAGCTGAATATATATATGCCCCATCAACCCATTTATATCCTCTATGCGACATATAGTCTGCCAGTGTATAATGATCCTTATAACCCATCAGTGCCGCAACACTTCGCGCATCTTCACCATTTGCAAATAATGACAGAATGCGCGCTACTTCTGTTGAAGGGATTACATCATCCATTAATACTTCAACCGGCTTTGATACTCTAATAAAATAGCATTTTTTATTCCAACTATATCCATTTCTGCGCATGAACATATCTAACGATCGATAATTTTTATAACCCATTTTTTCAGCTATTTGTTCCCTCGTTTTCCCATTTTTTAGATCATCTAAAATCCCATCAATGCGTTGATCACTCATAACATTATCTCCTCTATAAAAGTGTATTAACCGCTTTTGTTAGCTCATCTAAATCAGTATGTGCATATACACTGGTTACTGCTAGTGAGGTGTGTCCCAATAATTTTTGAACTTCTACTATACTAACCTTATTTTTTATTAAATTGAAACTAAAGGAATGTCGCAATACATGAGCTGTAACAGGTTGCGTCCACCCTAGATTTTGTGCCGCATATTTTAACTTGTTATTAACAGTTGTTCTCGTTAGTTTGCCACTTCTTTTTGTTATAAAAAATAGTGTACTTGCACTACTAGGTCTCTCTGACTGCAGATAGACATATAGACGTTCCCAAACAGAAGCAGACATTGGTATTATACGATCCTTATTTCCTTTACCCGCTATGATAGTGATCTGCCGCTTAGCAAAATCAACATCATTAATAGTTAAATTTAGACATTCAGAAATCCTAAGTCCAGTTCTAAAAAGAAACCAACTAACTAATCGCACAAGTGAATGGTCAATCTTATCCACCAATTGATTTACTTCAACAGCAGTTAAGTAATTTCTCTCCTTCTGTGGCACTTTTATGTTATCAACAGAAAGCATGATATTCTTAACAATCCATTCGCGTTGAAGAGAGTATCTAAAAAAAGGACGCAGTGCATTGACAACATGAGCACGACTTGTCGGCTTATACTCACATACATTTCTGAGGTGAGCTAAATAATTATCGACATCTTGTTTAGTGATATCTTCTATATACACTTGACAATTATAATGAGATTCTAAATGCTTAATAAATAGTTTATAGTGAGAATTATAACTACGCACTGTTTCAGCACTTCTTTCTATGTTCACCATATACTCTAGGTATTCCTTAATCCCTGCAGCTAATAGCACAATAACTCCTCCTTAATCACTTCATTCATTCAGTTATAATACATATTTGATATATTTTATTAATGTAATATATCATAAAGATGAGAAAAATAATAATTCAGCATGAATTGCAATACTTTATATCAAATTGCAATAAAAAAATTAACAAAATAAATTAATTTTGATTTTGATAAGTAAACACTAAAATACACTATTTCAATCAAATAAAAAATAATTTCTAATTATTGGATAAATTATCTTAATTTCTAAGAGATTATAAAAATTAAATAAATATTTTCACTTTATTCACTTTTACAAAAAATAACCGAATAAAATAATCACAAAAAATCACCTCTGGTCATTATAATATCGACTTTTCCGGAGTAGGTATTATAATTCAATCTATTAACAAGTGTTTTTGCTAGGATACAGTTGAACCACTTCGATCACGTTAAGGTGAGCCACTAAATTACCAGCCAATCTAGCCCACTTGATATGGAGTGAGAGGCATGATAATATAGTTGGTTACGCTAAAGTCCTTGGAGAGCGCACTTTTGTGCTTAATCATGCCCATGGAGGTTCCAAGTCAAGTGCTCCAACATATGGGATAAATATCGACTAAAGTGACTCTCACTCAGATGATCAGACTGGCACAAAGTGAAGTTATCAAATACAACAAGTAGAGAAATTATATTTTTTTATATACGCTATACACAGTTTTACCTAAATATTCAGAATTATAGTATCGTATAAAAACCCTATCTTGTAACTTAAGATTATTAACATACTCTGTAGCTTCAAGCTGATCTGTAATTATAATAGGTTTTATAAGTCCAGCGCTAACAGTATAAGATTTAATTCCTACTAAACGCTTATCTGGTTTGCATACCTTTTTAATCATATAATTCATAATATTATTTAAATACTTCCGGTTGTATATAAATTTGCAATTTGCATTTCCTAATTTCCATAAATCTATTATAGTGTTTTTAAATTTAAATAAAACGTTAAAAAATATAATATGGAAATGTATCGCACCCCGAGCTTGAAAATCAATAACACTTAAATATTTAATTGATAATTTTTTATTTTTAAAAATATTGTAATTTAGACGTTTTAAAAATTTATTTAAATAATTATACGCCTTTGAAACATCTGTTATATTTTCTTTAAAAGATAATGTTATAAACAGCGGGTGTATCACAGACTGACTATTGTCACGCCAATAAAAAGCATTACTTTGAATATTCCTCCTTATCATAATTCTAGCTCTTGACATAGCCTTTACTCTATTCTTATTTTTAGACATTATAATATCTTGTTCACTTTTACAAATATCTATCTGCTTATGTTTGAAAGAACTCTTAATGGGCTTTTCTGGCCGGAATTGATGCTCTATTACCTCTGTAGTTATTCCTGATTTTACAATTTTATAATACATATTGTCCTCCATAAATTCGAATTATTAATACTATATTAATATAAACATACAAAAACCTATAACATATAAATAGGTATGGATCAATCAGTTAACAAAATTTTGCTTTCGCCCCAGGGGGGGTACCCTACCTCCATCTGATAATTATTACTACAACACTACATATACTTGTTTATAATATAAATTAACATAAATTAATATAAATTTATAAATCTAATTTTAAGTAAACATCATCCAATTGATCACGTGTTATCCCGATATAGCGTAATGTAATTGAAGTCGAAGAATGATTTAGTAACCGCTGAATCAAGGTGATGTCAATCCCAGATTTATAGGCATGATAAGCAAAAGTCTTCCGCAAAGTATGTGTACCGATATTATCCATAATCCCCACATCACGAGCAGCACCATTAATGATTCTCCAAACCTGTGCACGTTGTAAAGATTGATTTTTTTTACGACTAATAAACAAGGGCTCATTAAGATTATAAGATCTACTATTAAGATATTCACTAATTGCTTTTTTACAATTTGAAGATAATGGAAAGTTTTTGCTTTTCCCTGTCTTCATTTCCTTTATTGCTATTCGATCTTTAATCTTATGGGAATTATCTAAGACATCACATATTGAAAGACTAATTAAATCACCAACACGCAACCCACTATTTATCCCCATAACAAACAATGTGTAATCACGTAGATTGTTACTGCGTAAAATTTTTTTAATTGCATCGATTTGTCTTTTCTCCCGTATCGGTTCGACAAACTCCATGTTAATCACTCCTTATGAATGATGTATACTATTATTAAATTGTATATTTAGTTTCATTCGAAAACAATAAAAGTTTAATTTAAAACTATAATGCATAATAAATACTGTAACCGCGCGGAATTCTGAATAATAATGAAAGATACAAAATATCATTGTGTATCTTTCATTATTTAAATCAGTGTACAAATAGAAAACGATATAAACAGAGGGTCCATATGAATAGCACTCCATGTTTACTTATATTACGATCAAGTACCCAATAATTACAAGCACTTAATGTAAAATAGAAATTTAAGTTTGAAGACCAATTGCAATTTCTAATTCAGACCAGTTAATAAACTTACGTTCAATATCCTCTTCTATTAACTCTGTTCCTCTTTGAACCTCCACAAGCTTTAATCCTGTAATAGCACGAATTCCATGCCATTGTTCTGCATAAATCCGTACAACATCACCAGGTGATACTTGGATAACATGATCATCTCTTATTACTTCACCAAGTCCCTCTATAATAGTCCACACTTCAGACCTTAATTGATGCCTTTGATAGCTAATATTAGATCCAGGAAACATCTCGACCAATTTTGTTAGAACGGCTTGTCCATCAGCAAGTCGTTGATAATCCAACACTCGATATAATCCCCAACGCCTTTCTTCATACATTGGTCTTCCTGTAAATTCGCCGATAACTGATTTTAAATTTTCACTGTAAGCTTTATTTGATACAAGAATACCATCTGGTGTAGCAACAACGACCAAATCCTTAAGGCCAAATGTTACTAATGGGATATTAAGCTCATTAATAACCATACTTCTATCACAATCATTTGAGCTCCCAAGTCCTATCATAGAATGTCCTACTCTTTGCGCAAGCGAATCCCAAGTTCCAAGATCATTCCATTCTCCAGTGTAAGATATTGCACGAATAGAATTCTCTTTTTCTACAACTTCATAATCAAAACTTATTTTATCAATCTGTGAATATGTTTTTCGCAAGCTATAATAATCAGTCGGCAACTTCTTTAAAGATAAGTGATTAACTAAATAACCTAATCGAAAGCAAAACACTCCACAATTCCACAAAGCACCTGATTCAATTAACCTAATTGCAAATTCTTTTGACGGTTTCTCAATAAAACCCTTAACATTAAAACCGAGATGAGAACAATCATTACTTCCCTCAGTTAAAATATAACCAAACTTACTAGCAGGATGATCAGGTGTGACTCCCATAAGAACCAAATTCGCCTCAGATTCAGACAGTATGAATGGCAATTCCATCACCTGTTTAAAATAATCTAATTCAACAAAATGATCAACAGGTAATACCACAATAGGTTCATTGACATCACATCCGACTATATCAAGTAAATAAAGACTAGATAGTGCAATGGCTGCAAAGGTATCTCTTCTCTCAGGCTCTTCAACAATACGTACATTCCCAATTTGAAAAGTAATTGCATCCATTTGAGAACTGGACGCACAAATAAACGTGTTTGTATGTGCATCCAGTTCTCCTAATTGACTCCACACCCTCTGAAGCATAGATTCATATCTATTTTCTTTATTTTGTAACACTTTTAAAAACTGTTTTGAACGAATGTCATTCGACATTGGCCATAATCTTTTCCCTGATCCACCAGATAAAAGAATAATTTTCATGTAATAACCTCCAATAAATTATATGTTTATGAATTACCTTTGCAACAGTAAATTCTCATTAAAAATTGTTATTTTACTATGAATGGGTGCCCACACACGAATTTCTAAAACATCATTTAAATTTGTGGGAACACTATCCACTTTAAATAGACCATAGCCTCGATAATCAAATGCATGTACATAAGAATCATTATCAAAAACCCAATTAACTCTTTTTTTAGAGGTAGTAGATGGCAAGGAACGCTGAGAAACTAACTGATCAGTAGTATCATTCCATACCTCCAGTTTAACAGGCACTGAAAATTGAAGATAAATAGATGCTTTAAATTGACCTTCAGGTGAATGAAAATATGCCCCGTAAGTCACATATCCAGACGTATTACCGACTGAACTCATCGCAAATGGCTTTCCATTACGAAATTTTATTCCCCCTATATTACTATAGCCTCTCGGCATTTGTTTTTTATTGATTCCTCAAGGCTTTTTGGTCTTGAGGTTTTTGCCGTTTCCTCCACCACTGACGTGGTCGTCGCACCTTCTTAGGTTTGAAAAATGGAAGTTTTTTTCGAAATCCGCCGAAAAAACACCTCAAAAATCTGCAAATCACACTTGACATGTAAAAACTACCCCAATAATCGCGACGGAGAGCTCACAAACTCTATCCTCGACGAAAGGGGTAGTCAACCCCATGTTACCTTCCATTCGTGCGCACGACCAGTACCAATCTTTCGTTCTCGAACAATGACGTACCCATTACTCTGGCGGCATTCTCATGCTTGTCGCCAAGGACTGGACATTCATCGAGAAGTTCTGGCTACTCGACCTCTCCGGCACTGCATCTTTATTGAATAGTCAGTACGCCACTCGGGGCATTCAAGCCACTGACCCCGCCGATCTGCTACGCGCTTACCTGCTCATGGTACAAGTCGGTCAGACCTCCATCACGGCTTGGGTTGACGAATTGCGACGGGTGCCGCTTTACGCCATCATCAGTGGTTTTAAGCCCGGTCATACACCTGGTGTCGGTACCTTTTATAATCTCTTCGCTCGTTTTTGGCCCCAAACTAGCCCTCCTATCTCTGGCCAAATCAAACCAAACCGCAACAAGAAGCCAGTCAAAGGCAAGAAGGGTGAAAAAGCACCCACTACGACACCGAAAAAGGTAGAACGATTGGTCAATCGACTCCTTGTGCGCCGCCCTGCACCCAGAACATTACCTACCGACATCCTTATGTCGTTAATTCGCGAGCAGTTTGTAGAAGTCTCCTCAAAACTTGGACTCATAGGTGATGTGTCGGCGCTCTCGGTCGCTGGAGATGGAACACCGATTCGGACGGCTGCCTTTCCTCGCAGTAAGCGCATTGGCTCCTGTCGGGTGCAAGGAATCCAGGATTGCACCTACAATCGCCTCTATTCACAACTCGATTGCAATATCGGCTGGGATAGCCATCGCAACTGCCATGACTTTGGCTACCATCTCTACATGTTCACAACATCCGACAGCCACGCAGACCTGCCACTGTACCCGAGACTTGGACCAGCCTACCGCCATGAATCTGTCTCACTGGTCGTTGGCATCAAGGAGTTTGAACAGTATTATCCAGAATGGCACTGGAAGAGGGTATTACTCGACGCTGCACACGATGCCATGCCCTTTTACCGCTATTTTGAGTCCAAGGGCACCATCCCTTTCATCGACTTAAACAAGCGCCAAACGGGCAACAAGAAATACAAAGACAACATCTCAGTTTCGTCTTCGGGCGTATCCATTTGCCAAAAGGGTCTGGCCATGAAAGACAATGGCTACGACCGCAGTCGTCGGCGACGCAAGTACCGTTGCCCCTTGATGCAAAAGGGCGTCTGTACTTGTGATGCACCTTGTTCCAACTCGTCTTATGGTCGCTGCGTGTACACCTACACCAAGGACAATCCGGCGTTTGTTTCCGCCAGTTGCTCGTAACAGCGACGAATGGAAAGATGTCTACAAACGTAGAACGTCAGTTGAGCGTTCCAACAAGCGGGAAAAGGTAGACTATAGACTTGAAGCCGCCAGGCATCGCAGTACCAAAATGTGGATCACACGAATCTTTGGGATCATGATGTGCCAACACCTGGATGCCTGGTACAAGAGATCGACATCGACATCGACTTGAAGTCCACACTCTTTGCGGCGTAAAGCTAGATCAAAACCCTACACAGCGATGACGTTTTAAAAAACAACCACGTTATGGCTTCTTTGTCGTGTCCACTACACTTACGAATTGGTCAATCATGTGCGTTTGTTTCTTTCCTAGTAAAATAATTGAATATTTACTGACTTTAACCTTTCAGAGACACCTTAATGCCGAGAGGCTATGGTTGTCTCAGCAACTACCACGATAGAGGTAAATCCGCGTTTTTTCAATATCTAGCACAGTTCATGGTGATGAATCAAAATATTAATTATCATACAGTTTTTTATGTAAGAAATTATTATAAATTAATAATAGCATTTTATTTTATAATAATTTCTCTCATACATTATATTCATTCAAGTGAATACGCCTAGATATTGTTAGGGAAGTTGCACTTATCTTCAATAATATACAAAGGTCGTTTTCTAGATTCATCGTAAATACGTCCTATATATTCTCCGAATATACCCATAATAAATAATTGAGTACCACCCAAAAATAAAATTACAACCATTAATGAAGTCCAACCTTGGATGGGCAAAGTCGTAAATACTTTTAATATAATTATAACTAAAATTAACAAAAAACCTAATCCAGAACATAAAAAACCTAAATTCAAAGCAAACTGAAGAGGTTTAAATGAAAATGATGTAATTCCATCCATAGAAAACTTAATCATTTTTTTTAAGGGATACTTAGATTCACCTGCGAATCTTTCAGAACGAATATATGGAACACCACATTGAGGAAAACCCGCCCAGGAAACTAACCCTCGAATAAATCTATGTCTTTCTGGCATTTGAAGAAGAACATTTACTACTTTACGATCCATTAATCTAAAATCTCCTGTGTCTAACGGAATTTGTATATCAGTAAGTTTATTTAAAATCCTATAAAAAAATTTCGCACTTAGTTTTTTAAATAAAGATTCACCCTCCCGAGAATTCCTAATTGCATAGACCACTTCAAAACCCTCTGACCATTTTTCGATAAATTGAGGAATAATTTCAGGTGGATCCTGCAAATCAGCATCAATTAATATTATGACCTCACCAGATGTATTATCTATACCAGCTGTAACAGCTAATTGGTGCCCGAAATTTCTTGAAAGTTTAACCAGCTTTGCCCTAGAATCTTTTACTGATATCTTTTGTAACACTTCAAAAGTATCATCAGTCGAACCATCGTCAACAAACAAAATTTCAAATGGAACCCCAGTTCCCTCAAGTACTTGAATTAATTTATCGTAAGTTTTTGAGATAGACAATGCTTCATTATAAGCGGGTACTACTACAGAAATGCTTGAAAGAGTCCTAAATTTCTTATTCGATAAACAATTAGAAGAATTCTCTAGACTAAACACATTCATAAATAAACACCTCATTAATAAATTTTTATATCGTACATCTAATAATAAATAAGAACCAGTAAACCCATCATCTTTTAAGACATACTAATTGACGAAATTGAAACATCGCTATATTGTGGCACCCAAATTCTAACCTCAATAGAATCTTTAGAAGTAGGTTGTAAAGGAATATCACTAAATGGACCCCATCCTTGAAAAACATAAGGTCTAATATAATCGGATGAATTGAAAAAAAACTTGAATTTAAGATTTTGAAATGAAGGCATTGGAATAATTGTTCTAACTTCAAGTAACTTATTTGAAGAAGTATCCCAGAGTTGAACAACAGCTGCACCCTTTAAATCTTTTATTTTTATATGATATATATATTCCTTTCCATATAATAAATTCCAATAATCTCCATATAAGAGGTATCCTGAATGGACACCCGAAAATAAAGTAATAGATTTTTTGTTTGAATTAAAACTAAAGTGACCTTCCTCACTTCTAAGAGTCCAGACAGGAATAGACGCACTACTTCCATTAAGGTATATAATTTTTTTATTCAATGAAAATAAATCCAGTAAAATAATGCCGTTTTTTATAAAAAGTATTTTAGCTCCAAATTTTTTAACTAAAAGATTTTCAACTTGGTCTACTTTGATGGTGGAACTACCTTCAATTCCTGTGTAAGGAGCAAAAATAAAATAGTTATTACCCTGTCTAAGAGAAATTTTTGATGCACCTTGATATGTATAAAAATATGGTCGACTAGCAAATCTACCTGAAACTCCATTCTGTACAATTAGTTCATCTTTCTTAGGAACTATTGTATCAATCAAATTTAATACTTTAGCATCTCTATCATCATTTCTTATCCATGTTGTATCCAATTTAGGAAGCCATACAATACCCCAGCCAATAGAATTAATAAGAAGTAACATAGACACTATCCAAAAAAATTTATAATTCACTTTTTGCTTTAGCCACATCAAAATATAAATAGTACCTAATGTACCAACAAAATACATAGGCGTGCTTTGAAAACCAGGTACTATTAAAGCAATATATGACGCTAATGCACTTGGTAACAAAACGGTGATAATCGTAGGTAAACTCCACAATGAAAACAATCCCAAAAAACCTATTAAAGATATATTTGCATATATATCTTTAAATCGATCAATAAAAACACGACCAACAATAAGTGGGTGAGTTATAACAGCAATAAAAAGGGAAAATAAGTTGTTAACTCTACCAGGATCCAAATATCCATAAGAACCAGAGATTGCATCACCTTTGTTTGCGTCTAAAAGATGAACAATCACAAGCAAAAATAAACCCATTACAATCTGAGTTAATCCAACCTTCCAATTCTTTCTTAATATAAGACTTGTTATTCCAGCACCGATGACATAAGTTGCTGACACATCCCCACATAATAAAGTAAGAAATGAAAAAACAATTACGCTTTTGGTTCTATCTTTATATAAAGAATAAAGTGAAACACACAGAAAAAAAGTTGCAAGAGATTCAAAATGAAAATCCCATGCTGCTCCCCAATACAAACCTGGATTACATATTAATATAATAAGTGTTAAAAATCTAACAAACAAGTTGTCATCCGAGATTTGTTTCACCCATACTAATATTACAATTTCACTCAAAATGATCGATATATCTTGTATAATTAGTAATATAAAACTTGAATTAAATGGCGAAAAAAGAATAGCTATCGGCCACATAATCAATTCAAAATGATTTTGATAATAAGGAAATCCCTGCAAAGTATCGAATGGATTAAAATCTCCATGACCTATCAAATAATATGCTTGAGAAAAAATTGAAAAATCATGAGTAAGATTAAAACGGCAAAATTGTTTAAAGCTAAAAGATATAAGTAGTATACTTTGAATAATTATAATGGCAGAAACAATGTAATCAAATAAACTTCTTTTATATAAATTTTTAATTTTATTTTTTAAATCAAATGATAAATCAAGTAAAAAACTCAAAGAAAAACCCCCCAAAATAACTAAATAATTAAAACAGATTCTTATTTTATTTATGAATTAAATTCTAATCAAATAATTTAAGTATTAAAAGTTGCTCGATAAATAATTGTTAAATTACACTAAAAACAAGATAAAATCACACTAATAATTAAGTGGTAAGATGATCGGAAAGAAAAGCTTCCTTCTTTCTCCATGTCCATAACCGATTAATAGTATAGTTCCAGAAAGTAGCGATTACAATGCCGCAAAATTGTGCGAGTAGATGATCTACTTTAAGAACACTATAAAAAAGTATAAAAGCTAAAACAGAAACACCTACACCTGCTAATGATGTGATTACATACTTTGTTGCGCGCAATAGTAATTTTTCATTTTTATCTCCCTTCCAAGTAATCCTATCATTCCATATAAAACCATTTAAAATAGGTAATGCACCACCAAGAGCACTTGATAAAACAGGGTTTACTCCAAAATAAAATAATGAATCGTAAATAATTAAATTTAAAGCAACTCCTGATAATCCAATAAGCAAAAAAACATAAAACCTTCTATCCTCGTGACTAGAGAAAACCAATCTAAAAATATGCTTAATATAATGCCACTGCTCTCTTAAAGACATTTTCGATTCACCTGCATTTCTCATTTGAAACTTATAAGGAATCTCAATTACCTTTGCGTAATTTCCTCGCGCTAAAATCTCAATTAATATCTTCCACCCAACTGGTTTTAAAGTAACATTTTCAATCACTTCTCGACGAAATACGAAATAACCACTTGTTGGATCATTAATTTTTCTAAGCCGTTTTAAAGCAAATTTTCCTATATATCGTGCTACTGCTGAAATAACTTTCCTATGCCATCGTAAACCACCATCATCACCTCCAGGAATAAATCGACTTGGAATGACAAGATCAGCATTACCTTCTTCAATGCCTTGCATCATTGCTGGAAGCATTTCCGGTGGGTGTTGAAGATCTGCATCCATAACTGCTAAAACATCGCCTTGAGCTAGTGCAAATCCTCTGAGCACTGCTGTTGCTAGACCTTTTTCTGTTTCTCTATGTTCATACTTTACAAATGAATATTGATGAGAAAGGTCTTCTAAAACTGCAGGTGTATGATCAGTACTATCATCTACGAAAATGATTTCGAAATCATAACCATCCATAGCAGACATAACTCTCTTACAAACCTCTAAAACATTACTAGATTCGTTGTATGTAGGAACTACTATACTAACCATACGTCACCACTTTCTATAACACATAATAGACACTATACCGCTTGTAATTTTCATTTAATGAATAGCTTGTAAGGTTTGAACATTGCCCACAGAAGGACTTTCTACTCCTACATATAAAGTTTTAGAGTCACTGCTTAAAGAAATAAACCCTGCATTCATCGGTGCACCCAATGCCGCTATTTGAGACTCAGTAGCTAAATCAACTTCTGATATGTTATACGTGTCATTTGCTTCTTTTAATAAGTAGAGGGTTTGTCCATCTGGGCTTACAACAAATGAACGCGCACCTGGCGCTACAGTAAACTGAAATTGAGGGGTTTTCGATCTTTCAGAAATACCCATAATTTGACCGTTAGGCTGAAGTGTATAAAGCGTTCCAGCATTAGATGCAATATCAATAGTTCCCAAGGAAACAGGGATGCTCTCCATGATCTTATTGCTGTTTGTATTAACAACAGAGACTGTCTCAGACTTCTTTGTTCCATTCAAAACATACACATCCCCTGCTTCACTTGGATCTGTACAAACTTCGATAACAGGATCGCCAACTGGAATTGTCTTCATCATTTTTAATGTCTGTGCATTATAAAGTGAGATTGCACCTGAATGTTTTGTTGCTTGTCCCAACACAATAATCCCAGAAGATAATAATGTTGCAGAGTCAACAGCGTTTGAAATGGAGGAACTGGATGATATTTCATGTGTGATTAAGTTGAGAGAAAAAAGTCCTTTGGATCGAGCCGTACCAGCAGCTAAATACATAAAATCATTACTATCTGGATTTGTCATCCCAACGATTCCAGCAGGCGCAGGAATGATAGTATTTACTTTATCTTGAGCAGCTACTTTAGAGAGTGGTACAACAGAAGTTGTACTAGACTCAACACCACAGCCAGTAATCGAAAATACAGCTAATAAAGCCATAACACCAGCAACCTTTAAATGCCTCATATAAACCTACCCTTCACATTGTTAAAACCACTTAGCTATCACATACTAATTATCCAACCATAAATATTCACTTCACAAAATTAATGGAAGCAATGTTTGAATACCCAAATGGCTGACCCGAATTCGGAATATCCGCTTCAAAAAATGTTGGTAATGGTTCAACAAATTGACCTTGCACTGTAAAAACAGCTTGACCAGATGCATTCGTAATACTAGTGACAGCCATCGCTCCAGCCTGTGACCCGTTGATTGTAGAACTGGCCGTAGATACGTAATTAGGACCATACATAACTTGATTTAAGGTAACTGGTACACCTGACAAGTGAAGCGGTATTCCTGAGGTACTACGTAGTTGAACTGTTAAAGAAAAAGGAACACCTATTTTCACCGGAGTATTAAAAGCGCGCGGCGAAAGCACTGTAACCATCTTAGGTAAATAAAAATCAGCACTCGTGCTTATGGTAGCCGGTGTGGTCGTAAAAGCATCCACGGAAAGATTATTTGTAATACTGGGCATGGCAGGAACATTTGGTGCACTCAACGTATAATCGGCAGCTTGCTTTGGAAGTAATGTGCTTGGTCCACTCGATAACCAAAAGGTTGGAAGCTGCCCGGTATTTTCCATAACAGTAAAATGCGGCGAAACTGGAGTGTTCTCGTGATTGATCACATGAACTGAGACCGAATCAATCAAACCTAATTCACCCGTTGTTTGTACACCAGTTACTTGAAGCTTTAACGGTTGACCACCAATAAAAGATAAACAAAAGACTAGTAAAGAAGCTGATGAAAAAATACCAATACCGTATTTGCTCAAGCGTGGTATACGAGATACTTTGTCTTGAATGATAGTACGTACAGAGATTGCTGCCACAAGCAAGATGGGGAGAAGGTCGACTAGATATTCAAACAGGGACCTCTCTGTCCAAAATAAAGCTAAAGGAATAAAAAGAATCCAACTTCGTTTAAATCTAGAATAATAAGTAACAAACAAAAGCATTTCAAGAACAAGAACGAAGGCTCCTAGTAATTTTAAATACTCCATATGTCCATTACCTACATGGTCATAGAGCCATAAACCCACTATCCCTTGACCTTGTGGAACAGTACTAGATACCAAAGGTAATAAACTCCCTTGAATCCAGGCTAAAGGATCCCAAACTATAAAGGGTACATTCACTAACAAAAAAGGAACAGCCACTCCTACGATATATCGAAGCGGATTCCTCCACCATGACTGACCGCTTCGCTTGCTTTCCATCATAATACCTAACACGAGAAATGGTGCTAGAAACCATGCCGTTTGCTTGACACTCATTGCAAGTCCAAGCATAATTGGTCCCATCCATTTTAATAATAACGGATGCGTTGGAGCTACAAATCTATCCCATTTCCACACCGCAAGAATAAGAAATGGCATAAAAAGCGCATCTGTCACTCCACCAAATACGTTGCCATCAAACATCATAAAACCTAATACTAAAAAAGCAATCCATCTTATTTGGGAAGGTAATAAAAACCATAATAGAACACTAGATCCCATCCAAAAAAAAGCATCCACATAAAGGGCAGCATGCATATGTACACCCAAAGCCATAACAGGTGTATATAATAGAAAGGATAGTGCGGGATAAGAAAGTGACACTACAGGCTGTCCACTAAGTAAGTAAGTATAGTATGTAGGCGGGACTAAATACCTTCGAAAAGCTAACGCAAGACTATGAGCATATGGATTTATACCTTGTAAAAGTAAATGACTAGCATATTGATCAAAAGCTATTTCATCTGTTTGATATCCAGGTGATAAATGTATTTGAGTATAAACCCACCATGCAAATCCAATACATGAAGCAAGAAGACTAATAAACTCCAACTTCTTTTCCATCAAAGGAAATGCAAATGCTAATAATAGTGAGACAAGACCAAATCCAATCAATATGACACTCAACCAGGTAGTCGCAGGGTATACTAAACCGGATCCCCACAAACGATAACCCCAATCAATTGCAAATAAACTCCCAACTAATACACCTATGGGTACGGACGTAAATTTATCTTGCCCGCCATCAAACTTTAACTGCAAAAGGAAACACTCCTCTAACTGTGCATAAAAAAGGTTTACCAAATTAAAAATTATGGTGAATGGAATGACCCATTCACCATAACATCCACTAGTTAAAAACTAGTATAAATTCACTACATCAGATGATGTGCTAATTGTCGTACCAGAAGCTCCACCAGAAGAGGCAACTACAGAAACCGGCCCTGTTATAGAAGTGGAAGAAGTGGACAAAGTAGCGCTATAATTACCAGTACTATCAGTAGTTACTGATGTAGATGAACCACCAGAACCACCAAATGACACTACCACCGTTGCGTTTGGAATTGGATTACCAAATGCATCTTCAATAACACCAGTTACATTAAAGCTACTACCAGGATTTACTTTGCTAGAAGGTAAAATAACTGTGCTTTTATTTGCTGAAGGTGCACCAGGAGCAACAGTAAAGTCACCACTTGTACCAATAAGGGTGTCAGCAGATGTTCCGGTGATTCCTGTCTCATTCACATACATAGTAAACGGAGATGCCGTGGATGAAGCTACATCATCAACAAACGTAACATCATACTGTCCTGCTGTAGATGATGCAGCTACACTAGAAACAAGATTCGTTGTGCTAGAACCACTATATACTGCAAAATCACTTGTTCCCAATGTACTGACGGGGTTTCCATTAGCATCTTCCACAGTTGCTGCAACAGTTACGGATTGACCTGCCGTCAATGCTGAACCACTCATCCACTGTACACTTGAATTACTTGCACTCAATGGTGCGCTTACAGTAAAGGTTCCAGCTGTTGAAGATACACCACCAACACTAATATTCAAGGCTTGAGCCGTTGACATAGTAGCCGTTGGAGCATTAAAGACAACCACATATTGATTTGATGCAGCCGAAACAGGTACTACACTTGAAACTAGATTGGTCGTAGAACTGCCATACGTCACGCTAAAATCAGAAGGAGTAAGATATGGAAATTCAGCTGATGAAGAACCAGTTAGAGTTACAAGCGTTGCATAGGAACCTGCTTCTTGTAATGCATCACCAGACGACGGAAGAGCAATCGTATTCGTAGGCGCAGAGGTATCAAGAGCAATATCAGTGGAAGTAGCAGATGCAAGAGATTCAGCGCTTGGTGCAGAAACGGTTACAGCTGAAGAACCAATGTCGATACCGTTAGCTGACACAGTTAATGAACCAGACTCTGCTGAACTTGGCAGCATAAAGTTAACCATATAGGAACCAGGTGTTGTAGCACTTTGTGTGACCGATGTCACAGACACTGGTGTTACTCCTAATTGAAGACCAAAATCACTGCTGGTCAACGTGGAAACAGGCACGCCATTTACATCGGCAACCGTTACCGGTAAGCAATACTCGGTACCAGCAATAGCATCAAATGATGATGGAACAGTACTGTTCGCTTTGGCAGGGGTTCCAGCTTCAAGAGTATAGGTTTGTGTTGAACCTACTTGAGCTACGAAATCAGAACCATCTAACACTTGAATTTGGAAGCTACCTGATGCATTACCAGTACCGCTTGGTGTCAACGTTACAGAATATTGACCCGTTGAGGCTCCAGCAGTCATAGGAATGATACTATTTTCTCCAGAGACTAAACTCACGCTCGTTTTTGATGTCCCATAAGTACCTTCAATTGTTCCACCTTCAAGTTCGACCAAGTTTACTGTGTATCCACTTGGCAATACCAATGCATTACCACTTGCATCAACCAAACCAACAGTAAACGTTGCAGTCTGTCCATCGACTAGCTGACTTGGGAATCCTGCAGTTGAACTAGAACCCACATCCGATGCGGTTGGTGCTGCCCCTGGTGTATAGCTCGCAGGCGAAGTAGAACTTACACCGTCAACTCCAAGTACTAGACTATAGGCCGATGCTTCATCTGGTGCTACAAAAGAAACTTGATACGTTCCAGCCGTTGTTCCTGCCATTACAGAATTAGCTGATAATATAATCGTTGATGGTGAGGTCATTCCAGCGGTTTCATAGCCTAATGAGAAGGCCGAACTTGTTAATCCGGTCACTGCATTGCCATTGGCATCTGTGACTGTTGCAGTTAAGTTATAGCTTCCACCTGAGGTTAATGTGGATGGCAATGCAGACCAAGAAGCTTGAACAGTAGAGGCAACTTCATCGGCAACCGTATACTCCTGCGTAGAAGTGAAGGTGGCTACTGCAGTGGTGCCGTTCTCTACAGTAAAGGACATCGTTCCAGCTACTGATGTTACTGTGCTAGGTGCTACTGCAGTCACAACGTATTGGCCAGGAGTTGTGCCATCGGCAATGCTATAGGTTGCGCCCAGATCTTCAGAAGTATTTGGCTCTACAGCTGGGTAGGTTAACACAACTGGATTACCGGATGCATCTTCAAGATTCAAAGTCATGGTATACGTTCCACCAGCATTCAATGTCGAAACGCTTGGGAAGGTTACCGATGATGTGGCTAGTGATGGAGCACCTGCTACGACACTCAAACCACCGACCTGACCAATTGTTACACCATCCACAGCAAAGTTTGCAGTGAGTCCTGTTCCAGCAGCGAAGCTACTTGGAATAAAGATGACCTGATACATGCCATCGCCTTCGTTTGTCACAGAAGCCGCTGAAACAGATTGAGTACCGATGCTCATAGTGAAATCAGACGTACCAAGCGCGCTAATCGGATTGCCCGCAGCATCTTCTACACTTTCAGACACCGTGTAGGCAGAACCATTGGTAATCTCATCATTGGTAAAGGAAGCCGTAACACTTGAATTGGCTGCATTGACAGCACTGGTCAAGCTAAACGCGGATGCACTCATGGCCGTCCCGCCATTGTATGCCACGCTATCCACAACGCTTTGTGCAGCTGCTGTTGCACTGACAGTAGGCACGGTCAAAGTCGCTTGTGTCATGGCACTGTTCATGGCAATCGCCGTAGGAGTCACGGTCGTTGCTGTACCGCCGTTGATGCTTTGCGTGACAGAAAAATCGCTTAACGAAGGTGTCACTGACAACGCATTGGAGAAGTTCACGGTTACTGTTCCGTTAACCGCACTTACAGAAGATACGGTTGCATCTGTGACTACAACGGTCATCGGTGTGCCGGTTACGGTACCGCCGATTTCTGTTACAACAGGGGTAATCGTGTATGTGCCCGCCATCGTTGCGGTAAAGGTATTGCCGGATAATGTATAGTCAGAACTTGTTGCCCCAGTAGGTGCAGTTACCGTGTAGCTAACCGAATCGCCAGATGGCAACGTAGCGACTGCTGCTCCTGAACCATCTGTAAACGATGGTGTCAATGTGACCGTTTTACCCATAGCAACATTGTTGCTACTTGCTGCTGCAGTTACATTTGTTACATACGCTGTGCCAAGTATAGCAGTTACGCCTTCTTGTCCAGTGCTCGACATACCAAGTGTCACACCATCCACAGGTACGGATACCCCATCAACCATCACAGTTGCTGTGGTCACTTGAAGTGAACCATTGACAAAGAAGCTCGCAGGAGGTGTAGGAATTGTGATACTTGAACTTTGGCCATCAACGGTTACAGGGATTGAAATCGTAGTGCTTGTGCTAGAACTTGTGGATGTTGTATCAGCGAATGCTGGCATCGTCATTGATCCGATCATTCCGGTCATGGCGATAACAGTAGCAATGTTCTTCGCTAACTTGTTTTTCGAATTTCTCATGTATAAACCTCCGTCAATTGGATCATTCTATTTGGACAAGTGTGTCGTATAAAAAATCAGGACGGGCAGAAACCCGCCCTGATTAGTTATATCAATGACTTCTTACTGAGCAGTATAGCTCACAGAAGAAGATGGGCTTTGCATTAAGACTAACCCTTGCGAGGAAAGACCTTCTGCTTGCAATTGATACGTGGTACCGGATATTAAGCCTAAAGCTTGAATACCTGCTGCTGTAACCGTTACAGTCGTTCCGCTTTGTGTAAAGTCAGAAGCTGCAGCCGTTAAGCTCACGCCACCATTTGGGCCACCTGTCACATACAATGATGTGAGAGTATCGCTATTTGCCATAGTAAAGGCTAAAGCTTGAGCCGCTGGTGTTGTTGTTGTTGTACCTGATGTCGTACCAGAAGTTGTACCCGTAGCGGTCGTTGTTGCACTAGGTGCTGTGTTGCCAGGCCAGGTTACAGGGACAGTCACAACTTGAGTAACACCACTTGAAGATTCGGTTCCGTCGATCACAAGATCACCTGATACTGCATACGGTGTCGAAACTTGATATTGAGGTGCGACAGTGGATGAACTGCCTGCTTCAATATAAGGCACTGCACCATCTTGCAATGTCAAGGACACGGTACCTGCAGTTCCAGTGGTCAAGTAAATCGTAGGTGATCCAGCTTGAATACCTGACGCTGCAATGCCCGTTCCAGATACTGAACCATAAGCTGCACCAGATCCACTGAACAGCGGAATCGGAGTAGGCTCTGTTTGATAATCAGACTGTGAACCAGATGGTGACATGTTAACATTGCTCATCAATTGCGTGCTGTTTACGCCGGTAATCCATACTCCGTAGAGTTGGTTTGCCAAGCTAACCGTCAAAGACTGATCAGGCAATGCGTTACCATAAATATCTTGTGCTTCGATTTGAATCGTCGAAGGCGAGTTCAACTGTCCAGAGATATTAGCAGGCGTAGCTGTTGCTTGGTACAGACCAGACGTACCACCGTTGTAACTGACCGATGCTGTCCCTTTTGCAGAAGAACTTTCGTCCGAACCTGCCACCGTAACGGTGAAGTTTTGAGTTCCAGCATCTGCGTTTGCACCACCAATATAAGCCACTTGAACAGGTTTGAAGGTCAAGCTACTTGGCAATGCTGCACTGTTGTCTGCTGTCACTGCTGCCGTTCCAGTTACAAGTGAACCAGGTCCAATATTGTTATTGTAGTTCACGGATAACTGCCCGTCTGCAATGGTCCAATCAAGGGCTGCCCCATCAGCAAGCTCTTTTAAGCCGCCTTGAATATTGCTAAGTGCAGGTGCTGATGCAACCATCGACAATGTGCCGTTGGTACCGACTTCCCACACTTCGTACGTACCAGAGGTAGTTTTCGACAACACATACACGTTTGGATTGGAAGGTGCACTTTCTGTGCCCCAACTACCGCTAGTCGCATAACCAACAATGGTTGATCCATCACTAGGCGCATTCCACAAAGGTGAATTGTTTACCTGCACTGCACCAGCATTGTTAATTGAGATCGTTGCTGATTGTGCTGGTGAGTTTTGTACTTTGATTCCGTCAACAGACTCTACGCCGCCAGCTGTTGCTGTCACGTTGTAAGTCATGCCGCTCGTTGGTACAGTTGCAACGTTTGGCGTATCGTTAAACGGCACTACGTTGAAGAATGATTGATCTGGACGAGCATAACCACTGGTATATGAAGTTCCTTGCAACGATACAGCACTTGCCGGTGAACTATCCGTATTCCACAAGGATTGATCATTTACCACGTTTTGTTGATAATCATTGACCATCGACAATGATGTGGTTGCATATTGAGGAACAAATGCCACAGTCGCCGTGCCAGATGCGCCACCTTCTGCGTCATTACCTTGTACTGCATCTGGATCAGTTACTGAAGCCGAGATATTCACGGTTGCTGTTCCGCCATTGATGACGTCTGTTGCATTCGGGTTGTTTGAGGTATTGACACGAAGCTCAATGGATGCACCTGCGCCTGTACCCGTTGCCGCCGTCGTTGTTGTGCTACCACTTTGACCAAATGCAAGACCCGTAGAGTACGTGCTGTACGTTCCACCCGCTGTTGTGTTTGCCACAGCAGAGGTAATAGTCCATTGGCCATTGCCATTGACTTGAAGGTCAACCGCCTGAACATTAAAGAACGGTGTAAATACGCCATTCGATACGCTACCAAGCGTTGGGCCATAGTTCGAGAAGTACGAGTCAATCGGTTGGCTAAACAATTGCGTAATGGAGTAGCCAGATCCTGCATTGATGTCATAGTTCGTTTGGTAATTAGAGTATTGTTGTCCAATCATCGCTTGACCGTCAGAGCTATAAACCCCAAAGAACATAGTGCCATAGATACCCGAAACTGTTGGGCTACTTGCATCAGTGAAGCTATTAGGCACTGCACTTACGGAAGAATAACTGGATGAAAGTGGTTGATTACTTAAACCAAGAACACCAACAGTTTGACCAGGAATCCAAGTCACATTGTATGCGCCGTCCGAAGATCCATCAATCTCCATTTGTTGCAATCCTGCAGGTAACGTTTGCCCTTCTACTACATTGCTAGCTTGCGAAATCTCATACACATAGTATTGATCTGATTGATAAGGTTGTTGCGGTTGCACGGTATCCGTCACCGTAAAGGTAAAGTTACCTTGCGCATTCGTCATTACTTCGTCAAATGAGCTTGGGCTAAACGGCGTTGTCGTTCCATTCACCACAAAGCTATCTGTTCCATTGCTACTTGCCATAGTTGCGGATGAACTGCTTGGATCTTGTTGATCGGTAATCACAAGTGGTACGTCTGCCGCCGGGTTTCCCGCTGCATCCTCCGCTGTACCTTGCAAGGTCAATTGTGTACCAGAATTAGGTGTTTCAAAGTTCTGTGCACCTACTTGATATCCACTATTTAACGCATCCGAAGGTGCCACGTTCGATACTTGTGTCGGAATACTTGCATTTGCCCAGCTCAGGTACGTGTCACTTGTGCTACCACCACCATTGACAAGTTCCGCACTCACACTAGCTTGTGTATTAGAGCCTATGAGTGGTGTACCATTTTCTGTTGGTACGTTAGCATTGACATAAGCGGTTGCTTGACCATTTGAACCTGTTTGTACTTGATAAGTGACTGAATCGCCAGGCGTTAACACCTGACCGCCAACCACTGGATTTTGTCCTGTGGAATCCGTGAAGAAAACTGACGAAGCAGCAGATGATGCCGTTGATAGATTTAACGTGAAGCGAACGGTTTGTCCTGCAACTGATACGCCAGACTCAGGAAGCACAGTTGCCACCACAGGAATCATGCCGCGCGTTGGGTTGGACGAATCCGAGTAGCTTGCTTGTTCAGGATCTGAAGAAGACTCATATAACGGCGTGAGCACGAGGTTGCCCGGCAAGCCCCATTGCAGTACCACTTGGTTGCTATAAGTGGCTGTGCCATCCACGCTGTAAGGTCCTTGTACCATTACATACAATGGTTGTGTTGATGATGCAGCTGAATCAAATGTCACTTCAGCAATACCTTGGGCATTAGTTGGCACACTGTATTCTGCGGTAAAGTCATGATTTTGCATAACCACCGGTGCATTAAGTGTAGATGCAGAAAGCAACTCGCTATTTGCCGTTGCTGTCACATTGTCCGTGGTAGAAACCAAGAACTGCAAGTTTGAACCAACGACGATATTACCTGCACTGTCTTGCATCTGAAGAGCTACAGTCACGCCATTGTTGACTGTGGAAACAGCAGGACTTGCAAGGGTACCTGTACCAACAGTTTGACCAGTAACAGTCAATGTACCAATGTTGCTAAGTGTACTTGCACTTGGAATCACAGTTAATGCCGTTGCGCCTGTTACGCCTTCAACTGATGCGGTGATTGCAGTGGATCCTGCCGTATTGCCAGCAGTTATTGTTGCTGTTGCAACGCCGCTGCCATTTGTTGTTGCCGACGATTGCACAGTCGCTGCGGAAATGTTGCTTGAAGCAAAATTCACCGTCGCACCTGATACTGGGTTGCCGTTTGCGTCAACAACAGTCGCCGTTACCGTATCTGTTGATGTTCCGTTTGCATTGATCGATGATGAACTAAGCGACAAGGTCACCTTCGAGGCCATCGATTGTTGTGCGGTCGATCCACCATTAACGAAGTTAATCATGTTTTGTAAAACAACCGCTGCCGCTGCACGGTTAAAGTAAATGCCGTTTTGGCCACTTGGGATACCTTTAAATAATCCGATCGAATTCGCATAGGTTAATGGCGTCATACCATGTGTAGAACTGATCACACCGGCTTTTTCCATTGCAGCCACAAAAAACGATGCTGCATCACCGCGTGATGCTTGGTAGTTCTCATCAAAGTTACCGCCAACTCTTACATTGATCCAGTAAGGCTTAATCCACCCAGCTTTTTGTGCTGCGCCGACATACTCATATGCCCAGTTGCCTGGTTGTACGTCTTTAAAGTAAGTGCCTGAGTAACTAGGACCCACGCCAGTAACATCTTTCATCGCATTCATGAAATAAGCAAGAAATTGTCCACGCGTCACTAAATCGCCAGGACGGAATTGGCCATTACTAAAACCGTGGATATATCCTTGGCTGGTTAAGCTATTAATGTCATTTGCTGCCCATGAATATCCACCAAGATCCGTATAGGTTGTGGATGATGTTGCTGCAAATGCTGCTGGTGCAACCGTCCCTAACACTAAGGCCGCTGCTGCAATACTAGAAAGCGTGCGTTTCAAATCAGTTCCTCCTCATATGATACCTTTGGAATAAAAAACTGTTTCTTTGACCAAACTACTACCAGAGATCGATTATATCTAATGCTCCTGTGCAGCTGTTTCCGAACTCTACACTGTCCTCTTCTGTCTGACGCCTTACTCGCTCCCCGTCCCACACGTCAATCAGTTCTTACAGCGAGTGGATTCGGTCGTGTCTCACAGGGTCGCATCCCTCCTCTCGGTGTTGACGTCGTATAGTGATGTAAGGTCACAAAAACATTCACGATGTCTTTCACCTGTATATGGCTTTCGTTTGTATTACATCTATTACACTGTGGGTAGTTACTAAAAAAGTCTATGTGAAAAGGTTACACTATGAATCTTTCACTACGTTACATGCGATGAAATTTTACTAGGCTCGTTTGCCTACTCATGCATTATAAGCTACATCCTTATACCTCGTAAAGCGTAAGATTACTGGAAATTGAACCAATCAGCACTATGCCCAGTCAAACTTGTGCATATTTTTCGGCCTTACTTGCTAGATCGATAGCTTTCTTATGATGCTATATCGTTGCAGAAGTCTCCCTTATTCTACGAATACAATCATATTGTAACAGAGTTTTGCTTGCTTGTGTGATAAAATACCGTTATTTTTCAAAGTTTTGTATTTGAGACACATACATTTCAGTATACTAGCTCTTTGTTGCTGATTAATTTTCAGGTTTCATTGCTAGTTTTGTAGAAGCGCGGCATAGACGGCCTTTGTTTCTTTAAGCATCTGTTTTTGTTCAAAGGCTTTAATCGTCCGTCTTTGCCCATGTTCACCCATGATGCGCCTTCGTGTGTGATCGTCATATAGCATTTGAATCGCCGCAGTCAATCCTACCTCATCTCCATAGTCCACGAGAATTCCCGTCGGTTCATCCCCTTCTAACACGATTTCTTTTAGTCCACCGACCTTCGTAGCGATAACCGGCAGTCCAGCTAGCATGCCCTCTAGCAAGGCGATTCCAAGTGCTTCCATCTTTGACGTAAGGACGAAAATATTTGATTCTAGTAGATAGGAGTAGATATCATGGCGTTCGCCTAGAAAATGCACATACCGACCTGGCACCGGTTTTTTAGGAGATGTTGGTTTTGCTTTTGAAGGTGTCGTTTCCCCTTCACCATAAAGGCCAAGTTCCATTGCCTTTGCCATTAAAGCAGAGCGTTCGGAACCCTCCCCGATCAATACTAGATGGAGTGGCCGATTGTACTCCTGCTTGACAGCAGCAAACGCGCGCATTAAAAATTCATGGCCTTTCACCGGATGTAACCGCGCAACGCATATCAAGATCTGGGTGCGCGCAGAAAGACCCAGCATGCCTCGTAGCCCAGCTTTGCGTCGTTGTCCCTCTTCTAACTTAACAAGTGCATCCTCAAGATCGATGCCGTTATGCACAACGGACACGCGATCCGATGGATATCCCCGTTCTATCAGAATCGTTTTTAATGCTTCCGACACAGTGATGAAGTGCTGTGACAAGGATCGTGTCCGCTGCTCTAGCTCCATCATGATCTTACGCTTGCCAGGTGACGCGTAATCATAGTACAAATCGCTATGTATCGTTGTCACTACAGGGATGTGTTTTGCTTTTCCTACCAATCGTCCAGCAAGACTTGCACGCACGCCGTGGGTGTGGATCAGATCTGGTTGTAGGCTCTTTACAAGTGCTTGTAATTTGAGTTTATCTTGAAAGGGGTTCCCACTACGTAGCGTACGACACGCTACGCCTGCTTCTCGCAATTTTTGAGAAAATCGAGCATCGTAGTATGTCACAACTGTTACCTTATACTCGCCCTCTTGCGTAAGGCCTTTTACTAATGAGAGAATTTGCGATTCTGCACCACCAAATTCCCCTGCCGCTACCACGTGTAGGACATGTGGAGTCCAAGACCTCAACGCCTTATCATATGTTTCTTCCATTCGTTTAGAACCATCCTTTTTTATCGCTGTATTTACACATAAAAAACGCTACAATATAGGGTACGCACCGTATCTACTTGTCGAGATCAACCATTAAGGAGGCTTATTTACTCCATGTCCGAGCTCCAACATGCACCACAGCCTTTATCCTATCGCACACTTGCGGCTCCCGTCCACGTTGAATTGACAGAAAAGAGATCTCGATTTCTCTGTTCATTGATCCCTGTTGCTTCAGAAAGCGACGTTCATACTCATGTAGCGGAGATCCGCAAGCAGTTCTGGGATGCTTCTCACCACTGCACGGCATTTCGACTCAAAGAGGGGATTGAGCGCTCCCATGATGACGGCGAACCATCTGGTAGTGCAGGCATACCGATGTTGCACGCATTACAGCAACATCAGGTGCAAGATGTACTAGCGGTCGTCACGCGGTACTTTGGTGGAACCTTGCTTGGTGTTGGCGGACTCGTGCGCGCCTATAGCCGAGCTGTCATCCACTCTCTTGAACGTGCACAGTTTCTCGAGATAGCGCCACATGACCTATATCGGTTTTCGATCACCTATGGACAATACGATCTTGCCATTCATCGTTGCAATCAAGCGGGCTTTGACGTAGAAGCTACATTTGCAGAACACATTACGCTAACTGTGATCGTTCCTTCTACTGCACGCGATGAGGCACGTGCACTGATTGCAAGCATCACTCATGACGATCGAGCTCGTGTGCCTATCGCAACTGAAATGCGTCCCTCAGCAGTACAAAACAGTAGATTCTGAACTGCCCACCATCCTAGTCACAAAAAAACGATGAGGTAGTAGGCTCACCGTTTTGTCACTCCGATCGATCCTTACTTCTCCTAATCCTTCCTTGCAAGCCAAGCGCGTATCGCACCCTGTATGAGCGGTTCGATATACTCCATCACTACATCCTGTCTTTGCTGTAGCGTGAGGTGCTTCACATATCCTGTGACGCCCGAGTAGATACGCTCTTCAAATTCACGTATGATGCCATTTGATCCATACAATCCACTCTCTAGTTCACGTATCGACTTGCGTCCTTCTCCATCCGGTTGATCTTCTGCGCACATGTTCTCCAAATCTTCATTCATCTGCTCATTGCCCAGTCTGTTTTCTCCGATGGCATGAAAGACAATATAGGTGGCGTCAGACAAGTTATTTTGCAATCCCCGCCACTTTTGCACTGTCTCGATCTCACGACCGTTGAGTAAGCGGACTATCCCGATGCCGCGTTTGGAGCGTGTCGTACGTATCGTTTCCAATCGGATAAATCCGTATGTCTCATCACCTGGTACTTTTGCGTGAACCGTTTTACACATAACAAATGTATGCCCTGCCCAGTGAATCGGCAAATTCTGACGATGGACCCACTCTTCTGAGTACATCTTGCGATACTCCGTATAGTCAAAACCATAAGGGCGCAACAAATACTTCATGATCGTCAGCGGTGGCCGTGGATCGATGAGTTCCTCATTGTCCAGAGTTAAAATGCGCGAAACAAATCCTACGCCATCTTCATAATGCGGCAATACGGCTACAATTTTTGCAACGACCAGATGATTACGCTTCACTGACAGACCCCCAGGATGTGTGATTTTGCAAAAATTCTAAGACTACTATTTATGTAATAGTTTTAGAACAGTCAGCAATTATACATGTGTTACTAGATACAAAGTTGTCTACTACGCCAACCTCTTCTATCTTTAGGCAATATTACATGATTAATAAGATTTTCACAATATCAAACTGAGCAATTTGTAAGAATTATTTTTCTATCATACGATCTATCTGCGCGCAATACAACTAGGACCGGTCCGGAAGGATCAAAGAATGAAAAAAACAACGCACGATGCCCAAAACGAACGTATTCTAGTAAACCTTTTAGAGCTTGCGCAGGCAGGTGATCCACTCTCTTTACAAGAATTGTGCACGCGCTTTACCCCACTGATCTTACGCATGGCAAAATACTATCAGACAGACGTACTACCGATGGAAGATTTGATCCAGTCAGGCTACGAACAGTTACTCCGAGCCATACGAGAATACGATACGGTGCAGGGTGTGTATTTTTCATACTTTCTCAAATTGCGTGTGCGCACGGGCATGTGGTCATATGTCCGCAGTGCAAACCGAGTGGCAAGCCGCACGCTACATAGCATACGAACACTGAGTGATGAAGAAGACGTCGATCTACTGCAACGCATCCCTGACAGAGCTGCGAGCGCATCCTATGAGTTAGCCGAGTGGTACGACTTGTTTGACCTTCTTTCACCGCGCGAACGCATCGCCATGGAGCAACTCGTCATAGCAGGGCTTACAAGCACTGAGGTTGCTGCCACCTATGGTGTATCGCCTGAAACCGTCAAGACATGGCGCAAACGGGCACAAAAGAAACTCGTGCAGGCCCTTCGGCACTAGTAAAGGCATATGGTCTCTAGTAAGGGGGCATGGTCTCTAGTGAAGGCTAAAGGCATATGAAGCGAGGAGTTCATACGCTCGCAAAAGATCATTCACTCTATGATCGGCATAAAGTCTGTATGTGATGTGGACGTTGCTATCATGTAGCTAGGACGACTTATGTCGTGCACGTTCGTACCTTATCTTCGTTACACGCGTCATACACAAAGTGGGTCGTATACAATTGCCTGTACAGAAGGCATTGTATACGACCCACTTCACATTCATCGGTACCATGACATCAGGCCGAGCGATCAACTACCACTATCTACCATTCATCACTAACTGAGCTGATCCTCAAGTCCCATCATTTTATTGGCTATATTTATCGCATCGGATGACATTTCATACGCCTGTTGCGTTTGCACCAGTTGGGACATCTGTTGATTGAGGTTGACATTCGATCCTTCTAGCATTGAACCTTTCACCTGACCAAATAACGATGTCGGCGCACCAGGTGTCCCGTTTGTGGTAACCGCGTAGCCGGGATTGAGCGCATACACCGAGTTCCCTACACTATATAGCGCACTTCCTGGATGAGATACATAGGCAAGACCTAGCTGTCCAATGCGAACAGGTGTGCCAGTCGCGGTCACGCCTGTAAGGATGCCATCAGGCGCTACAGATACTGTGCTTGCATTGACACCCGTCATATCAAGTGGTTGTCCACTTGTTGAGAGCACCGGCGAACCGTCAGGAAGTGCCAGAAATGCCGTACCGGTTTTAGCGTCCTGACTCTCAATAAAGTGTCCTGCACGCGTATATCCCACACGCCCACCGCTTAATCCCACGGTGAAAAACCCATCTCCCACAACGGCCATGTCGAGTGGATCCTGTGTCTGCAACGTACTTCCATTTGCAAAAGACTCACGGTTGAATACTGCATGAGCCCCATCGCCAAGCCACAATCCAGCTGCCGTCTGTCGATCAGGCAGTCCCTCTGTCAGTGGAGACTGACCATACACCTGCGTCAAATTGTCTTCAAATGTCGCCCCAACGCTCGCATACCCTGGTGTATTGACGTTGGCAATGTTATTGGAGATGGTATCGAGTTGGAGCGACTGACTCAACAACCCCGATCCAGCCACCGAAAGCAGTGACATCCCCTTCATCCCCTTCTTAGTCTAAGATATACCTGCAAGCAGGGGTCGAGCGCTACCCGAAAACGCGCACGGAGTGTACGTTCCTGGTACATGAGTACGCGTTTTCGGCGTAAGCTCGGGCCATGCGCCGTAGAGTTCTTACTCCGCCTCTGACTTCCTCTACAGGTTGGGGACGGAGCCGATGGAAGAGACAGCTAATTTAATCGTAGAATCAATATCCTGAGTGAGCGTCTGGTTGGCCTCAAAGTTGCGATAAATCTGCAGCATGTTCACCATGTTTTGCGTCGAATCGACGTTTGAGCGTTCGATGGCGCCCGCTTGCACTGTTGCTGGACTTTTGCTATACGCGGTTGTCGCAGTCGGTAGGTAGCCTGTCTGTCCAAGCGCTTGTAGTGTATCCACGTTGACCGCCACCGGTGCAAATGTAGCGTTTGCAAGAGGAGCACCTGTCGCAGCATCGACAATCCGATACGAAGGTTGACCTGCCCCATCCACAAGTGGCGCTCCATCTGGTCCAAAGACACTCTGCCCCTGATACGCGGGGTTTAGCTCAATCGCAGATTGTAGCAGAGGTTGTCCATTACCCGAGACGGCTAGCACCCGCTGACCTGCCCCATCGTACAGCAATTGATTGCTCCCCATATGAAACTGTCCATCACGCGTCATCGCAACACTAGTTTGACCATCTGCAGCGGTATTGGCCACTGCGAAAAAAGAGTGTACGCCACCAGTCACTGCGCTTGACATCTGCACATAGGGTCCGGGTTGTCCATCTTTTACAGGTCCTACTACCTGTCCGTCTGAAAGGACGATGTGATACGATGGTTGACCTGCTGCATCGATGACAGGACTTCCATCTTCTCCAAACAACTGCAGCCCATGATAGGACGAGTTTGCGATCACGCGCGCTCCTGCAAGCGGCGATCCATCGGCCGCCACGGGTACAATCGGCGCACCAGCAGCCGTTTCGATCACGCCACCTCTACCAACCACAAAGGACAACGTGTTTGCCAGTTGTACCGCTCCAGGTACAGCACCCGCACCTGTGGCTTGTGCATAGACAGACGTCCCTGCCACCGCAGGATCTTGAATCGCGAGATCAAGCGGTTGACCTGTGGACTCGATCGAACCTTGTACAAAATCAGGTACTGCTTCTTGAAAGAGCGCACCCCGATTGACCGTGCCAAGCGGCGTTGCCCCTTGGCCATCCGAGCCAAGTTCATAGCGCATCAGAAGTTGTTGTGGGAATGCCATCAATTCTCCCGACGACTGTTTAAATCCAGGTGTGGTGGCGTTTGTTAAATTATTCATCACCACTTGTTGCCATCGCTCATCAGCTAACAAGCCCGATCCAACGGTTGAAAGTCCATCCATCTGCTCTCATCCTATCTACTGTTCCGTCACGGAGGCTACTTACGCGCGATAACGCTGTGACTTTGCCGGAGGGCGACCCCATTTATCGATGTTTTCAAGAAATACACCGGTGCCGCGCGCAACGCATGTCATCGGGTCGTCTGCGATATAGACAGGCACTTGAAGCTCATCGAGCAACAGCTTGTCCATCCCATGGAGCAACGCCCCACCACCTGTCAAAATCACGCCTTTATCAAATATATCTGCTGCAAGTTCAGGCGGCGTCCGCTCTAGCACGCTCTTGGCTGCAGAGACGATCGCAAAGGCAGACTCTTCAAGCGCTTCGACCATGTCATCTGTGTGAATCGTTACCGTCTTTGGCAGTCCCGTCATCATATCGCGACCGCGCACATCCATCTCTTCTTGTCTTAGTCCGCGCTTGACAGACACCACGCGGATCTTTATATCTTCCGCAGTGCGTTCCCCAATTAATAGATTGTGGTTGCGTTTTATATATCGAATAATCGCTTCATCGAACTTGTCCCCAGCCACGCGAATAGAAGAGGCGGTGACGACGTCTCCTAATGACAGTACAGCGACATCCGTCGTACCTCCGCCAATATCAACGACCATACTTCCACTGGGTTGCGTAATATCGAGACCTGCTCCAATCGCAGCTGCCTTTGGCTCTTCAATCAGGTATACATGCTTCGCACCTGCCGCTTCTGTCGCTTGTCTGACTGCCTTTTGTTCTACTGACGTAATACCAGCTGGAACACAGACGGCAACCCGTGGCTGTGACAATAGTCCTTTGCCGATCGTCCTTGTAATAAAGTGTTTTAGCATAATTTCTGTTATCTCAAAGTCTGCAATCACGCCGTCACGCAATGGCCGAATCGCTAGAATGTTCCCAGGCGTGCGGCCGAGCATGCGACGAGCTTCTTCTCCTACTGCAACGACACGTTTTGTCTGACTCTCAATGGCAACAACTGATGGCTCGTTTAACACGATACCGCGTCCGCGCACATGAACAAGGACGTTAGCTGTCCCCAAATCAACTCCAATATCTTTCTTAAACATCATAAAATCCTCTCTGACGTGAAACTAGGTGATCATCTCTCACCTAGGCATAGAACGGGACACATCTTGCAAGTGACTCCATCTCCTACTACGCTCCTTATTGAGTTCTACATACGAACGCCAAATCCTCTTCCCACCGTAATATTTTTCGTCATTTTTCGTTTTGGTTCATCCTTTCGATATTTTTCTTTGGTTGCCTCACCGCCGCGTAAATGTCGAATTGACTTATGGTACTCTAGGATTTCCTTGACGCGGTTCGCGAGGTCTGGGTTAATCTCTGGTAGTCGCTCTGTCAGGTCTTTATGCACGGTGCTTTTGGAGACGCCAAATTCGCGGGCAATCGTTCGGACGGTATTGCGAGTCTCGACGATATACTCGCCGATCTTGATCGTTCTCTCCTTGATGTAGTCGTGCACACCCTCGCCTCCCCCATGTTTCGCAAGTCTGGTACAGTATATGAGGGGGTGTACAGCATATGCTAAAATCCGTCGATTTCACGAACTTCGGCCTACTTATCACGGTGTTGCTCGTCCTTACTCCTTCTATCACCGCTTTTTGATAACATAGAAAAAGCTGCTTCTCTCTACGAAGCAGCTCGGTCTATTTTTTACTTTACCTGCTAGAGACATGCTTACACAAAGTAACTCTATGACATCGACTTTGGAAGAAGTGAGGATGGATCTACAGCCACTCCATTTTTCTCTACTTCAAAGAAGAGATGGTTGCCAAGGCTTGCTTCGCGTTGGTTATAACCACTCGCTCCAAGATCTTGTCCTTGCGTGACTTGTTGCCCCTCTTTTACGTCAACCGTACCTAAAGATTGATAGGTTTCCGTATAGCCATTGGCAGACTGTATAACGACTGTCCAACCCATCACAGGGCTGTTGCGTACATCTGTCACTGTTCCTGCAGAAGCTGCTACAACGCCAAACGTCTTGCTATTGCCAGCCATTGCGATGTCCACGCCGGTCGATCCTTGATAACTTTGATCATAGCTTACCAAATCTGCCGCAAGTGTTTGCAGCGTTGCCCCTTTGGCATTAGCGTCAAAGAACCCGCGAACCACGCGAGCATCAGTCGTATCTGGTGCAATCGGCCACACAAAACTAGTTGTTGTTGCAGTGGTCACGGCAGCAGGTTGACTAGTTTTCACTGCTTGTCCCGCCGCATCGTTGTTCCCTACATTGACCATCCGATGTGCCTGTCCATACATAAGGGCAATAATAAATGCCGCAGCCATGAGATACAGCGCAGGGAATGCCCAGCGTTTTGCAAAAAACGCCTTCCATTTACTTTCCCCAGAATGGTTGTCTTCCGGCATCTGATCATCATTTTGGATGCCATTTTGTTGCTTGTTTTCATCCTGATTCATAGCTCATCACCTCATTTCGCAGTCTCGCCAAAATGAAGTAGTATTAAACAAGTTTTTGTAAAAATAGACTAAAAATTATACGCATACCCGCCAACGCATCGGTCTTTCGCTAACTCTTGTATCCTCTTACTACTGAATCGTTTGTGTAGGACTCATTTGCATCCCTTCACCTTCAGATACATCACTCAAGGTAGACTGCGCCTGATCCTCACTAGGATAGACCAGATCATAGTATTCAGGATGCTCTGACATCATCACGCCGCGTTTGACTGCTTCCCAGTACCCTGTGATCATTTTTGAATACCACGCCATAGCCAATACACTCCTTTTCCTGTTCTTGGCCATAGTGTTGCCTTAATAAACAGCTTATATCCACACACAAAAAGGCGCCGCAGATCGCTTGATCAGCAATCTACAGCGCCTTGCGAGGGAACCATGCTCCCTTTTTTCACTACATCTAGCTTGTACTAGCACGAAAAGTCTTATGCGTGTCCTTCACTCATCAGAATCTTCCATATAGCGGTTCTACCTTAGTTCGCCTGTACCAAATGTAGAGGTGGCCTTGCATCCGTCCGAATCAGATCCGCTCCAAGCATGCGCAACTTCCCGACAAGATCGCTATATCCCCGATCGATATGTTCGAGTCCTGTAACGATCGTCTCACCTTCTGCTACCAGTCCTGCTAGCACAAGCGCCGCTCCTGCGCGCAAATCCGTGGCATGGACTTTCGCACCAGTCATCAGTGCACCGCCCTCGATAATCGCACTGCGACCTTCTACCTTCACATCGACGCCCATGCGTCTCATCTCCGCTACATGCAAGAAGCGGTTTTCAAATAATGTTTCTGTGATAATGCTCACGCCATCTACTGTTGCTAAAAACGCAAGAATCTGCGCTTGCAAATCCGTAGGAAATCCGGGATGTGGCAACGTCTTCACATCGATGGGGTGCAATGGCCCATCTACGCGAACGCGAATACCGTGAATATCATCCTCAATCGTAACACCAGCTTCTCGCAGTTTTGCACATAAAGGACTCAAGTGATTGTAAATTGCACCTTCAACAAGGACATCGCCACGCGTAATCGCCGCTGCAAGCATATATGTGCCTGCCTCAATGCGATCTGGAATCACTGTATGCATCACTCCGTGTAGTTGTTGCACGCCTTGAATGCGAATCACATCTGTACCTGCACCGCGCACTTTTGCACCCATCTTGTTTAAGTAGTTCGCTACATCGACAATTTCTGGTTCTTTTGCTGCATTTTCGATAATCGTTTGCCCTTCAGCTAGCGCCGCTGCCATCATCGTGTTAATCGTGGCACCGACACTTACGACATCAAAATACACACGTCCCCCGCGTAATCGCCCATCTACAAACCCTTCTACATATCCGTGTTCAATGATAACGTGTGCACCTAATGCTTCAAATCCTTTTATATGTTGATCAACCGGTCGTTCCCCAATGTTACAGCCACCAGGTAATGGTATCCGAAAGTGTCCCGCTCGTGCAAGAAGTGGCCCTGCCACCCAAAAGGATGCGCGCATCTTACGTACTAACTCATACGGTGCAGTCGTACTCACTAAGCGTTCTGCACAAAGACGCAAGCGACCATCTACTGCTAGTTCTGCTTTAGCTCCAAGGCTTTTCACAACGTCAGCCAAGTTCTGAATATCTGTTAAATAAGGTACATCTTCGATGATCGTCTCACCGGTCGCAGCTAATAATGACGCTGCCATAATAGGTAGCACGGCGTTTTTAGCGCCATCTACCCGAACCGTCCCCATGAGGCGCTTGCCCCCGGTTATCTTGATTGTAGCCACTCTTTGTAACCCCCATAGGCGATCGCGTACGAACATTCCTTTTATATCTTCATGTTCGCACGTAATACTAGTATTCTAACGTGATTATCGGACTCCCGACAAGTACTTTCGTATTATGTTCAAAACTATCTTCGTGCATCGCCACTTGTATATTGACCAATTGTTTTCCAGCCACAAGATAGGGTACTGGTGCCGCTCCATAGCCTGCAATGCTTGTGGTATAAGGATATACCATACTTTGTAGTTCCTTTGCAAAGACTGCCTGATACGCTTTTGCAATGCGTGTAGCACGTTCGGATTCACCTTGCAATCCAGGTACATTGCCAAAAAGTGTGCCATTGATTTTAGGTAATCCGCCAGCTTGTTGTGCCGTTTCAGTCAGTCTTGCATAAGCACTTGCAAACGCTTGTTCATCACTTGTTGTTCCAAGATACCGTAAAATGAGTACTGTTTGTGCAGGCGCATCAGGCAAAAGCATGCTCGCCATCTCAACACTTGTCGTTACATCCTTGGCGTGTGGCCCAAAACTCACTGTCCCTGACCACTGTGCCACATGATCATTTGGATCTTGATGTTCGTATAAGTGCATGTCGTGCAAGCCAAGTTCATGAGCATACGCCTTTGCTTCTGCAACAAGCGTTTTGACAGGAACAAACGCATTATGTAACGTTGTCCAATCATGCACTTCAAAGCCTGACATCTGCGCATGTGTGGCATTAAACGCGCGTTCTACAAATTGGGGGGTGTCATTTGACACTGGTCCATGCAGTACCTCTGCAAAAGTTTGCCCTGCAAAGTACGACATCACCGTTGTTATAGCAAGCCCTAATAGCACTAGTTTTTTCATTTCTCGCATCTCCCATGCATCGAATGTGATGCTATGCAGTATAGCCAGGGAGATACGAGTTTTATACTAGACTACGAGACTTATGTGTGCATCATCGACGCGCCTGTCACATATTGAACAATAAAACCGGCAATTCCAGTACCGATGAGAATCGCTAAAAGGAGGCGTAAAAGACTGGCTGGTGGTGAATCCGGTTTTTTTAAAAATACGTCCCAGCGCACCGCGCCAAGCGCATACCAAGCGAGCAGTGTGCCCAGTAGTAAGCCGCCAATAGTCACGGCTCCTTGAACGCGAAAAGAGATCTCGGAAAAGTTACTCACCAGTCTTACCTCACTTCATACTATAGTATTCGACGTCATCCAATGGTTTTTGTCGCAGATTATTTTCCGAGCGCCCGATCAGCTAACTGTCTTACTGTGACGTCATCCATCGGCGGGTTGTGTAGCCCCGCACGAACATCGCGATAATAGCGTTCTAATGGATGGGTTCGCAGGATACTTTGACCGCCTGCCGTTCGCATGGCAAGATCCACCATAGCGACAGCAGCATTGGTCACGATGTACTTAGCAAGCGATAGATCCTCGCGCATACTGCGCTTTTGTTCCATCGTCGCCTCATCGTACCGCCTTGCAATCGCCCATAACACCGTCTCGGCCATCGCTCCTTGTGCTTCGAGCTGCCCGATTTTCTCGCGCACGTGTGGCACAGTTGCAATTGGTTTTCCTAAACTACTAGGTACATACGTTTTCACAAAATCTATCGTATAGTCGCGCGCTGCGTTGGCCACGCCAAGATAGGTGGCGGGGATGTGAAGTAACCACCCTGAGCCATCGCTGCTGCGTTTCGTTTTTTGTCCAGGAATGACGAGATCAAGTAAGTATGCATCCGGTACAAAGACATCTTGTAATACCACTGAATCGCTTCCGCTTGCGCGCATCGACATGCTGTCCCAAGACTTCTTAACATGTAAGCCCTCAGAGCCTTTATGTACCAAAAATTCGCCCACACGGTCATCTTCTGCCACATACGCTGTAATCAGAAAATGCGTGATCGCAGGACTGCCTGTCGCCCAGGTTTTTTCACCTGTGATGCGATAGCCACCTTCCACGCGCACAGCTTCCGTTGCTGGACGGCCCCCACGACTTGGACTCCCACTATCAGGCTCTGTTCCACAAGCGTTCACGAGTGCGATACCTAGTACTACGTCGCGGCAAAAATCCGCGTATAATTCCTCAGGCCATGCTTCTGTCATCGATAAGCTAAGGGTAATCCCAAGATGCCATCCCATCACAAGCGCTGCGGAAGGATCTCCATGCGCGAGTCGCTCTTGTGCGAGTAACAGCTGATACAAATCGCAGCCTCTTCCACCATATGCTTTTGGTACGGTCAGACTACTATAGCCTGCACTTTGCAAATAGGCAATCTGATCGCTCAGAAAGTCACCCGAGCGATCATACTGTTCCGCCTTTTTTCCTAGTTCGTCTGCCAGTGTTCCTACCCACGTGACGAGTTCTTGGTCTGCCGCATGTCGAATCTGCGCCTGCATCACATCTGCCTCCTCGCCTAGTTGACACAAAAAAGACCCGCACAAAGCGGGTCAATGGATGTCCCAGCGGTCATCCTGCGCCATGTGATCATGGCTTATATTGTAGCATGTTTATGGGATCAACCAAACCAATGAACTTGATTTAGTACATGTAAAAATGGCCCAGGTACAAGTCCAAGATACAAAGTTCCCAATGCACAAAGCCCTACAATGGTATTGAGCAAGCCACCTGACTTGATTTTTTCGTCATCCCCTGTGGGTTCAAGCACAAAGATGGCTTTGAGGATGCCAAAGTAATAGTAGAAAGCGACTGCCGATGTCGCAAATAAGATAATACCAAGCCAGTATTGACCTGCGTTAAACGCCACTAAGAAGATCATAAACTTCCCAAAAAATCCGCCTGTTAAAGGAAGTCCGGCGAGCGATAACAGAAATATCGCCATCATCGTAGCAAGCCAAGGGTTGCGCTTATAGAGACCTGCAAATGCCTCTACTTGATCTGAACCTCGCTCTTGCGACACCTTGGATAGGACGGCAAATGCGCCAATTGTCATCACTGCGTATACAAAGAGATAAAACGAAATCGACGACAATGCCTGCCACATATTGGATACATTTTGCGTTTGGCCAATCGCAGCAAACGGCATAATCAGATACCCAACCTGCCCAATACTTGAATACGCCAAGATCCGCTTTACATTGTGCTGTGCAAGTGCGCCAAAGTTACCCACAACCATCGTGATCACCGACAGCCATGCCATCAGCAACCACCAATCTTGAAACTTGTCCCCAAAAGCGAAGATAAACACGCGCAACATAAACGCGATCACTGCTGCTTTTGAGACGACAGCAAGATAGGCTGTAACTGGTGTTGGTGCACCTTCGTACACATCCGGTGTCCACATATGAAAGGGCACCACGGAGATCTTCACAGCAACGCCTGCGAGAATGAGCGCAAATGATACAAATAAGATGGCGCTGTCGTTTGCCCAATCATTTTGCAGTGCTACGGCAATTTGTCCAAGGTTAGTGGAACCTGCCACACCGTATAAAAAGCTCAATCCATACAGGATCGTGGCGGAAGCAATCGACCCTACGATCAGGTATTTGAGTCCACCTTCTGCCGATCGACCGTCCCTGCGATTGAGTGCAACGAGAATATAGGTTGCAATGGATAACAGTTCTAGTCCGACATACAGTAGCACAAGATCAATGCCAGAGGTGATGATCATCGCACCACCTGATGCAAACAGCAGGAGATAGGAATACTCATAAGGCAATGCCTTTTTGCGCTGTTCCGCAATCGCTAGAAGGATCACAAGAAATGTTCCAAGCAGGATGACCAATTTGAATATATTACTAAAGCCATCAACCACGAAATTTGCATTGGAATAGACGAGAATTCCCTCATCAAATCGAGAAATAATGAGTATCGCCGCAACGATCACGTCGATCACTGCAAGCCACGGTACCCACTGGCGCTTGTTCTGAGGCAACAGCAACTCGATGAGCATGATGAGAAAAGCGCCACCTATGACGATGACTTCTGGACCCATACTGCGCCAAATATCACTAAAGGATACTACATGCATCGCACTTTCCACGCCCATCTAACCCCCTATCCTTGCCGCGATCGCCTGTGCGGTGCCATGCACCACGTCGCCAAGTACTCCTGGGAACACGCCGATGAGAACGACGAGGATCACAAGAACCACCATCGGCACATATTCGATCGCCTCTGCATCCGCCATCTCTGGCAAGGACGTATTGACTGGGCCAAATGTTGTGCGTTGCATGGCCCACAGTAGATAAAATGCGGCAAATATCATACTCAGTGTGGCGAGCGCAGAGAGTGTTGGGAAGGCTGCAAACCCACCGACAAAGAGTGAAAACTCACTGATAAATCCGCTGAGTCCTGGAAGTCCAACAAATCCAAGCGCGGCAACTAGCATCACGCCTGAGATGACCGGCAGGGACTTGGACAAGCCTCCGAGGTTTTCGATCGCAAATGTCCCTGTTCGATCTGCCTGTGCTCCGACTGTAAAAAACAAAAGCGACGTCAAGAGTCCTGATGACACGAGCATAAAGACGGCTCCCTGGATGCCGATCTCTTGCATCGATCCGATCGCAAGCAACACTAAGCCCATGTGGCTAATGCTTGAAAAAGCAATCAAGCGCCGCCAATCTTTAGACGCAACGGCCACAATCGCTCCGTACAAGATGCTGATCAGGCCAAGCACAGCAAGCCACATGGCGTAGTGTGCAAGTCCTAGCGGCAACATGGATACGGCAAAGCGCAGCATCACGTAGAGCCCAATTTTCATGAGCGCGCCGCCAATCATCATGTTTGTTCCAGTATCGCTCTGTTCATGCGTATCAGGTAGCCACGTGTGAAAAGGCACAAATGCTTCTTCAATGAGTACCGCTAGCAAAAACACGAGAAAAAGCACGTTTTGTGTTGCGGCTGGTATTTGTATGAGTCTTGCCTCAGTTAACAACTGTGAAATGGACAGTGTCAAAAAGTCTGGGGCATTGGGGATCATGATCGTCGAACTTGCTGCTTGCGCCTTCACTGCATACACATACGCAAGCCCGATTAATCCCGCTAGTAACACGACGCTTGCGAGTCCACGATAGATTAAAAACTTCGTGGCGGCATAGTGACGTAATTCCCCACCCCAAGTGTTAATCAACAAATAACTAGCGACGAGTGTCGACTCGAGAAAGAAAAAGAATGTAAAGATGTCTGATGCCGCAAAGACACCATATAACCCCATGGTTAAAAACAGCATCCAGAAGTAGTGACTCTTCACGCGCTCTGTCACTTTGAAGCTTCGAATCATGGTGAGTGTGCTCACCACACCTACTAACATCACTAGTGGCATGGAGATGCCATCGACACCAAATGACAGGTTGATATGGAGCGTGAGCATATTGAATGCATTGTCTATATTCATCCACGTCGTTGTAAAGGGATACTGTAGATCTGTGATCCGCTTATCAAATGCGAGATAAGCCGATAGTGAAAAGCACGCCGGAATCAATGCGCCAATGAATGCGACTGCACGGATGATCCCGTGTGAGCGAGCAGGCATCGCAAGGACGAGCAAACCCGCTAAGAGTGGGATGACAACAATGAGCATCAACACGTCTTCCATCAGAGGACACCTCCAATGCGAAGCGCTGCGAGCACGACTATCGCAATCCCAAAGACTGTGACTAGCCCGTAGGTTTGAACTTGCCCATCTGCTGAATATTTCAGACTGATCCCACCTGTATATCCAATTTCACCGATTAAGCGAACAAGTCCATCGACGATATAGCGATCGAGAAACTGCAAACCATCTGCGATCGTGACGACAGGCAGCACAATGATCGCTGCGTAAAGCTCATCGATATACCACTTGTGAAAACTCAAGTGATACAAGATGCCCATGCGCTTAGCAAATGCATCTGCGCGTTTGCCATGGCTATAGAGAGAGTACGCAACCCAGATGCCGAGCAAACCAGTGACAGCCGATACGCCCATCAGTCCCCAGTTTGCGGGTGGATTGTAGCCGATGGGCCCACCCACTTGCAAAAAGTTCCCGAGAAATGGTGCAAACGGCGTATTGATAAACCCAGCAAATGTCGCTAGTAGTCCGAGGACAATCAGCGGAAGTGTCATGACCCAACTGCCTTCGTGCGGATGTTTATTGCCCTTATAGGTACCTGAAAACGTGAGAAAATACACGCGAAAAATGTACACCGCCGTAAAAAAGGCAGCGATAAGGCCAAATGCATACAACACATAATGCCCGCTATCAAACGTCGCAGTCAGAATATCGTCTTTAGACCAGAAACCTGCAAATGGCGGTATCCCTGATAAGGCGAGTGCACCAGCTAAAAATGTTGCGTGCGTAATGGGCATGTATTTGCGTAATCCACCCATCTCAAAGAGGTCTTGCGTATCGATGGCGTGAATGACACTACCTGCCGCAAGGAAGAGAAGTGCTTTAAAGAAGGCGTGCGTCATCAGGTGGAACATCCCTGACACGTATGCGCCAACTCCCATGGCCAGCATCATATATCCGAGTTGAGAAACGGTCGAATATGCGATCACGCGTTTAATATCGCGCTGGGTAAGTCCGATCGATGCGGCAAAGATGGCTGTGAAACCACCAATGATCGCAACGGTTTCACTTGCTCCAGGCGATGCTTGAAACAGCGGAAACATGCGTGCGACAAGATATACTCCTGCCGCCACCATCGTTGCTGCGTGAATCAATGCTGAGACGGGCGTTGGGCCTTCCATGGCATCTGGTAACCATACGTGTAGTGGAAACTGCGCTGATTTTCCTACTGCGCCTACAAACACGAGCAGTGCAGAGATTGTAACCCACCCTTGCACTGTCATCAGCCTCGTGATCGCATCGCGTCCTATCGTACCAAGACCTGCTTGCATACTTGAAAAGTGATGGAGATGTGCAAAAATCGTACTAAAGTCAAACGACCCTGTGCCTAGATACAGCAGAATCACACCAATAAATAATCCCACATCACCGATACGAGTAACCACAAATGCTTTTTTGGCGGCGACGGCAGCCTCTGGTTTGAAGTACCAAAATCCCACCAGAAGGTATGAACACACGCCTACAAGTTCCCAAAATATGTAGAGTTCGAGAAGGTTCGACGTAATGACAAGTCCTAGCATCGAGAATACGAATAGATTTAAATACTGATAAAACCGTGTGAAACGCTCATCGCCATGCATGTATGATTTGGAAAATAAGAATACGAGCGTACTCACTAGTGTCACGACGACTAACATGAGCGCATTTAAACTTGTTACTTGATAGCCCATCGTGATGGTTGTTGGACCAAAGGCAAGCCAATTATACACAACGGGTGCATATGGACCATGCCCTGCCACATCTGAAACAACACCTATGGAGATGATAAAACCAATGAAGACGGCGAGTACTGAGATGGTCGTAGTCGCCGCCTCACTCATGCGCTTACCAACAGCTAAAAGAAGTAAGTACGCTACGAGCGGTAGTACAGGAACAAGCCAAGTTAGACCGACCATACGATCACCCCTACCACTTCATGGAGTTCATATCGCGAACATCGCTTGTCTCGCGATGGCGAAAGAACGACAGTAAAATTGCGAGTCCAACAGCCACCTCTGCTGCGGCAATCGCGATAGTAAACAACGCGTACACCTGTCCATCGATGTTGGGCTTAGATAGAAAATGAGAAAAAGCCACAAGATTGATATTGGCCGCGTTTAACATCATTTCAATGGAGATCAACACGATGATTAAGTTGCGCTTCGTCAGTGCACCAAAGAGTCCAATTCCAAACAAAATGGCTGCGAGCGCAAGAAAGGGTTGCAGTGCCATGATTACTCCTCCTTCCTAGCAATCACAGCAGAACCTACAAGGGCAACTGTGAGTACTGCGGACACTAGTTCAAATGGAACGGTATACTGCTGGAAGATGGCATTTGCAAGTAATGTCACTGTGGACTGATGAAACGGTTGAAGCGCGTTGATGTTGTTACTTGTCCAAGGTGTACGGCGAATCGCATAAAGAATCGTTCCTACAAGGACTGCGATGACAACAAAAGTGACCGTGCTACGCAATGCGCCGACTTCATGCTGCATCTCGGCGCTCAGTCCGCGATGCGTGAGCATCAGCGCAAACACCATTAAAATGGTGATCGCTCCTGCATACACCATAATCTGAACAAATCCCACAAAATCCGCGCCAAGCAAGATGAAAATTCCTGCTACACCTAGAAAAACTCCTACAAGAGAGACTGCCATGTGCATGACGTTGGTCATCGTAATCATAAAGACAGCTGATATGATGATGATGAGCGCGAGCACAAAGAATGCGATGGTCTCACCTGTAATGGGTAGTCCAAACAGCATCACGCATCGCCCCCCTCTTTGGTCGCTACTGAACCATCCGCTGCTGTGCCTTTCGTCGAACGGTCAGCTGTTTCATTACCATTGCCACTTTCTTGTGTTGCTGTCTGTGTTGCCACTTGCTCTTCTTTGGCTGCTTGCGCTGCCGCTTCTTGTGCTTCTTTTTCTGCTTGTGCCTTTTGAGCCTGCAGCTTATTGTAGCTACCGTGATTCACGTGATTAGCATAGAGCCAGTGCATATCTTTGTACAAATCATCACGCGAATAGGTGGCTAGTTCAAATTGATCGGTCATCAAGATGGATTCGGTTGGGCACACTTCTGTACACAGATCACAAAGAATGCAAATTTCAAAATTAATATCGTACGTATCGATGTGTAATTTTTTATTTTCATCGCGACTACCTGATAGTGAAATGCAGTTGGTCGGACAAATGCGCGCACACTGGTTACACACGATGCACAATTCAGGAATAAATTCATGAATGCCGCGAAAGTGTTCTGGCCATACGGGCCGCACTTCCGGATACTGCAACGTCAGTTTTTTCTTTGTCATCTGACTGAACGTGACACTCAGTCCCTTTAGAAATCCAAACATTCTTGCCACCTCCTTCTTGTAATGCCACCTTGCCCTACCAGATCAGTGACAGTGCTCCGGTAAGTAGGATATTGAATAGTGCTACTGGGATGAGCACTTTCCACGCAAACGACATTAACTGATCGATGCGAATCCGAGGCATCGTAGCGCGCACCCAGAATAAGAAGAAGATAAACAGGCTGGTCTTTAATGCAAACCACAGCCACGATGGGAGAAATGGTCCTTCCCAACCGCCTAAAAAGAGTGTGGTTCCAAGTGCTGAAATCGCAAAGACGTACACATATTCAGAGAGCATATAAAACGCAAACCGAAACCCTGTATACTCAGTGAAATATCCTGCAACCAGTTCTGACTCGGCTTCTGGCAAGTCAAACGGCGTGCGATTGAGCTCAGCGATCGCCGCAATGACAAAGACGAAAAACCCGATGATCTGCGGAATAATGTACCACCCAAACCGATCTGTCGCTTGGTGCATGACGATGGTGTTTAAATTCAGCGAGCCAGATAACATGATCACGCCTAAAATGGATAATCCCAGAGGGATCTCATAGCTGATCATCTGCGCCGCTGAACGAAGTCCACCTACCAATGAATATTTGTTATTCGATGCCCATCCGCCAAGCACAATGCCGACAATCGATATGGATGAAAGCGCAATGTAATAAAGAACGCCTACATTTAACCCTGCTGTGAAAACGTGCGTAGCTGTGTATGGAATGACGGCTAGCACCATAAAAGACGGAACAAATGCAATGATAGGAGCAATCAAAAACATCGGACGATCAGCATGTGCAGGAACAATATCTTCTTTTAGCAGCAGTTTAAAGACGTCTGCCGCGCTTTGTAGGAGTCCTAGGGGTCCCACGCGATTGGGTCCTATGCGATTTTGCATCCAACCAATCACTTTTCGTTCAAAGTAAATGGTATACATGACGATCACAAGAACGAGAAGTAGGATCAGTACTGCACCGATGACCATCCCTAGAAAATGTAGCCATGTGAGTGGTTGCGTTTGCCACGAAAACATGCTAGGCGTCGACCTCCCCGAGTACAATGTCCACGGCTCCTAGGATCGCTATCAAATTGCCCATGCTTTGCCCAATCAATAATTTGCGCAAGATCTGTAAGTTGACAAAAGATGGCCGACGAAGTTTGAGTCGGTATGGTTTATCTTTGCCTTCTGACACGATGTAGACGCCGAGCTCTCCGCGTGCACCTTCGATGCTTGTGTAATACTCTCCTGCTGGTACGCGGATCATTTTCGGTACCTTGCCTATCACGGGACCATCGGGAACTTGTGCAATGGCTTGTTCGACGATGCGAATGGACTGTCGAATCTCCTCTAGATGGATGTAATAGCGGTCGTAACAATCGCCATTTTTTCCAACCACGACATCAAAGTCAAACTGATCATAAATGCCGTATGGGCGATTTTTGCGTAAGTCAAAGTTGATCCCTGTCGAGCGAAGATTGATACCTGATAGTGAATAATCTCGCGCTTCAGCTTGTGTTATGACCCCGATCCCACGTACGCGATGTAGAAAGATTTCATTGCCAGAGATGAGTTTATCGTACATTTTTACTTTTTCCCGCATGAATGGCACAAAATCGCGCACCTTTTCAATCCACTCGGGTGTGGCATCCCATTTGACACCACCTACACGCATGTAGTTGTAGGTCAACCTGGCTCCAGATATCTCGTTAAATAACTGCACGATACGCTCGCGTTCTTGAAACACGTAAAGAAATGGGCTCATTGCACCTAGATCGAGCAAATAGGTCCCTAAAAACAGCAAGTGTGATGCTATGCGGTTAAGTTCCATTACGATGATACGCAGATATTCTGCACGTGGTGGGATCTCGAGATCGAGCGCATATTCGACTGTGTGAACAAGTGCGTAGTTATTGAGCATCGCTGCAATATAATCTAAGCGATCGGTATAAGGAATAATTTGCGTATATTGCAATCCTTCAGCTAGCTTCTCCGTTCCACGATGCAAATAGCCAACAACTGGATCTGCATCGACAATCTGTTCACCATCTAGTGTAACGACTAAACGAAACACGCCATGTGTGCTCGGATGCTGAGGGCCAACGTTTAAGATCATTTCTTCTGAACGAAGGTCTGTACTCATCAGCGAGGCTCACCTCCCCGTTGCGGCATGTTTTGAAACTCGGAATAATCTTTGCGCAGTGGGTATCCATCCCAACCTTCCCACATCATGATCCGCCGCAGATCAGGATGACCTTCAAACGTCACGCCAAGAAGATCAAACACTTCGCGCTCTTCCCAGTTTACTCCTGAATACACCGGAGTAAGGGATGGTAATACAGGCATATCGCGAGGTGTTCTCGTCTTCACACTGATGTATGTACCGTGTGTCATGGAGTGTACATACATGACCACCTCGATGTAGTCCTTATAATCTGTTCCAGAAAAAAGTTCAACGTAATCAAATTGCTGATCTGGATCATCGCGCAAAAACATCATCGCCTCGCGCCACTTTTGTGCAGCTATACGCAGGATCGGAATGGTTTTGCTAGCCGTTACTTCTTCCACTGTACCTGCTCCGAGTTTCTTTTCGATCGCTTCTTTCATGCCTTCACCTTGCTTGATAGCTTGCTCCACACGTGGATCTGGCGGTGGTGGCGCTTTCGCAGCTTTTGCTGGTGTCGCCTTCACAACAGGTTTAGCTGCACTCTCACTTTTTTCTGCTGGTGGTGAAGTGGCTGGTGCAGGTTCTGCTGCATGCTTTTCCTTTGGTGTATCACTAGTAATGGTCGCAGACTTAGTCACTGGTGTCTCACTGGTTGAACCTGTTGGTGGCGTAGTCACTGCCACATCATCTGTCCCTGTACCTTGGTTAGATTCTTTAGCAGGTGCATCTTTACTTGGTTCTTGTGATTGTTCCGGTTGTACGATGTCTTCTCTTTTATCATCCGCCATCTTAACTCGACACCTTCTTTCCTGATGCCTCGATGCGGATTTTTTCCTGCAGTTTATTGAGCCCATAGATCAATGCAACTGGAGATGGCGGGCAGCCAGGGATGTACACATCGACTGGTACGATCTGATCGACACCTTTGACAACAGAATAAGAGCGCACATACGGTCCGCCTGCTGTTGCACACGACCCCATCGAGACGACCCATTTTGGCTCGGGCATTTGATCGTAGAGCCTACGTAACAAAGGACCCATTTTCTTAGTCACAGTGCCTGCGACGATCATGACATCGGACTGCCTTGGAGATGCGCGGAAAATGATCCCAAAACGATCGAGATCATAGTGTGATGCTCCTGCTCCCATCATTTCTATGGCACAACAAGCGAGACCAAAAGTAAGCGGCCACAGACTGTTGCTACGTGCCCATCCTTTGATCTGTTCCAGCGGTCCAATGACCACACCTGCACGGCGAAGTTCTGCCGACTCTTCCTTAGTAAATCCTTCGTACTCGAGCATGGGCAATTGAACATGTGGATTTACTTCCATTCGAGCACCTTCTTTCTCCAAGCATAAGCGAGACCGATGACGAGTAGGAGGATGAACATAAGCATCTCTACAAAACCAAACGTTCCGAGATGCCGAAATTCAACGGCCCATGGATACAAAAAGACAATTTCGACATCAAAGATGACAAATAGTAGTGCAAAGAGGTAATATCGCACATTAAAACGCGCTCTTGCATCGCCGATAGGCTCAAGACCGCTCTCGTAGGTGGTCTCTTTTGCGCGCGAAGGATGGTGCGGACGAAGCAAGGGTCCAATCACCATGAGCGACGAAAGTGGAAGAATGGTTCCTAATGCAAGAAAGATAAGGACAAAGATAAAATTATTGCCGTACAATACACCTGCACCCCCTTTACTTGGGAAGCTTATGCCCATGCATCTGCGTTCATCACATACCTGTGCATAAAATGAGTACTTATCAGCCTGTGAGACATCATTTCTCATGGTGAAACACGGTTATTATAACAAAGCCCCTAGTTGTAGTAAAACGACATTTTGGACTATTCCTGCACCCTATACCCTTTCATCCTTGTATCACGGCACCTTTTCTTCATCAATCGAAGATTTACGGTCCTGCCATTTGAAAAGGCACTAATCCAACATGATTGGACCAGTGCCTTTTGCATGATTAATTTGAACTTTTACCTTCAAGTTTATGCTTAATGACTTCGCCGTGCTTCACGGATAACTCGGCTGCCTCAGTCCTGTGATTTGCTCGTTGCAGTGCGGCTTTTGCACGTTCGGTCTGAACATCGTCTGCATGTTCAGCCAAGCGTTTTTCTGCGCGCTCTTTAGCAAGGCGAACGCGATCGAGATCGAGAAAGGAACCAATCTCAGCAGTTTCTACAAGAAGTGTGATGCGATCTGGCATCACTTGTAAAAAACCTTCGCTAACAGATAAGAAATCTTCTCCTTCTGCTAATTTCACTTTGATCACACCAGGCTTTACAGTCGTCGCAAGTGGTGTATGGCGAGGTAAAATACCAAGCTCACCACCACCTCCGCGCAAAGACAGCATATGAACCTCCATGTTAAGCACAACGCGGTCAGGTGTTACGACTTGTAACGGTACAGTACTCAAGCCGACACTTCCTTTGTGCAGTGGAACTTATCCACTCATGATTTTGAACGGAACTCTAGCATGCATCAAACATCCGTGAGTTAGGACGTATAGCCGTCTACAGCCGCTTTCTCCAAAACTTCTTCAATTGCTCCACAGTAACGGAAATAGGACTCTGGAATCTCATCGTGTTTGCCTTCTAATATTTCTTTGAAGCTGCGAACTGTATCTTTAACAGGTACATATTTACCAGGAATCCCTGTAAACTGTTCACCGACAAAGAATGGCTGTGACAAGAAGTTTTGGATTTTACGAGCGCGCGACACGATCATTTTATCCTCATCGCTTAACTCGTCCATCCCAAGAATAGCAATGATATCTTGCAGTTCACGATAGCGTTGTAGCACTTGCTGAATGCCGCGTGCCACTTGATAGTGCTCTTCACCCACGATGTCCGGAGACAATGCGCGCGATGTTGAGGCAAGCGGATCCACCGCTGGGAAAAGACCCATGGAGGAAATCCTGCGATCAAGGTTTGTGGTAGCATCTAAGTGAGCAAATGTATTAGCTGGTGCTGGATCTGTATAGTCATCAGCAGGTACGTAGATCGCTTGAATCGAAGTAATCGATCCTTTTACAGTCGATGCGATACGCTCTTGCAATTGACCCATTTCTGTTGCTAGCGTTGGTTGATAACCTACAGCAGATGGCATCCGTCCAAGTAATGCAGACACTTCAGACCCTGCTTGAGTGAATCGGAAAATGTTGTCGATAAAGAACAATACATCGCGTTGTTCCACATCGCGAAAGTATTCAGCGATCGTAAGTCCACTTAAAGCAACACGTAGACGTGCACCCGGTGGTTCATTCATCTGTCCGAACACCATGCTTGTCTTATCGATAACGCCTGAATCTTTCATTTCATGATACAGGTCATTACCTTCGCGTGTTCTTTCGCCTACCCCTGCAAATACAGAATAGCCGCCATGCTCTTTTGCGATATTGTGAATCAGCTCTTGAATCAATACCGTTTTACCAACACCTGCACCACCAAAGAGTCCAACCTTACCACCTTTGATATAAGGTGCCAACAGGTCGACTACCTTAATGCCTGTTTCAAACACTTCTGCTTTTGTACTCACATCAGCAAACGCTGGTGCCTCACGATGGATTCCCCAACGCTCTGTCACTTCTACTGGGCCTGCTTCATCGATCGGCTCGCCAAGTAGATTAAAGATGCGACCAAGTGTACCTTCACCTACGGGTACTTCAATCGGCTTTTCTGTATCCACAACTTCTGCTCCGCGTACAAGTCCATCAGTAGAAGACATGGCGACTGTACGCAGCATGTTATCACCAAGATGTAAAGCAACTTCTAGCGTTAAATGAACGGGAACATCGCCTTCGATGTCCACCCGTAACGCATTATTGATCGCAGGGAGTTGCCCGCTTTTAAAACGCACGTCTACTACGGGCCCCATCACCTGCACGACTTTACCTGTGTTCAAAAAATCTCCTCCTTAGAGCGATCACTTCAGGGCCTCGGCGCCACCAACGACTTCTGCAATTTGCGTCGTAATGGCTGCTTGCCGTGCTCGGTTTAACACTAGGGTTAACGAGTCGATCATTTCACTTGCCGCATCGGATGCATTGCCCATCGCAGTCATGCGAGCGCCATGTTCACTGGCTTTTGCATCTAGCACAGCCTGATAAACCAGCGTTTCCGCATATTTTGGCAACAATGCTTGCACTAAGGCAACTTCGTCCGGTTCATAGAGAAAATTAATTTTTCTTGTTGCAGTACCCCCACCCATATCGGTTAAGGGTAGTACTTTTCGCACAACGGTCTGCTGCGTTACCGCATTGATAAACTCGTTGTATACCATGTATAATTCGTCAAATTCTTGCGCGCCGTAAGCATGGACAATATCCGACGCTAAAGATGAAATACTGAGATAAGTCGGCGAATCCGGTAATCCCGTTACTTCACCTGCAAGAGGATAGCCTTGTCGCGAAAAAAAGTCGCGACCTTTGCGCCCTACTGAAAAAATAGTATACGTGGCTTTGTCCTTGTTGCGAAACTCTTGAACTGCACGGCGTAAGACGTTTGCATTATACGCACCCGCTAAACCCCGATCGGACGTGATGACCAGATACCCAGTTTTGCGAACCGGCCGCACTGCGAGCAGTGGATGCTTCACAAAGCGAGCAGAGTAAGCAATATCCCCGAGCATCTCTTGCATCTTTTCCAAATAAGGCTTAGAGAGTTGCACCGCTTCTTGCACGCGGCGCAACTTTGCTGCCGCAACCATCTCCATGGCTTTCGTGATTTGTGCGGTATTTTGTACGCTTTTAATGCGGCGCCGTATATCTCTTGGGCTTTGTGCCACTCGATTTCACCACCTTTTACGTGCCATCATAGGGAGTCAAAGATTAGGCGACAAACGTGGCCTTAAACTTCGCCACCGCTTCTTTTAGCAACGCAACGGTCTCATCAGAGAGTGCTTTGGAAGTTTCAATCGCCGTAAAAATTTGTGGATACGTTGAACTGATGTATCCGAGCCACTGCATTTCAAATGAACTTACTAGATTCACTTCTAAGTCATCCACATAACCGTTTACTACAGTCCAGATCGATACCACTTGTTTTTCAAAGGACAACGGCTCGTACTGACCCTGCTTTAAGATCTCTACCGTACGCTCACCGCGTGCCAATCTCAGTTGCGTAGCTTTATCTAAGTCCGAACCAAACTGAGAAAATGCTTGCAATTCCCGATATTGTGCGAGGTCTAAGCGAAGTGTACCTGCAACTGATTTCATCGCCTTGTACTGTGCAGAACTACCGACCCGAGAAACAGATGCTCCAACGTTAATAGCAGGACGCACACCTGAGAAGAATAGATCTGATTCTAAAAATATTTGCCCGTCAGTAATAGAAATCACGTTCGTTGGAATGTAAGCTGAAATATCCCCTGCTTGCGTTTCGATAAATGGAAGCGCTGTGAGCGATCCACCACCACGTGCATCAGATAACTTTGCGGCACGCTCTAAGAGACGAGAGTGTAGATAAAACACATCTCCTGGGAACGCTTCACGACCTGGTGGACGACGTAACAACAAGGACATTTCACGATACGCAGCTGCCTGTTTTGTAAGATCATCATAAATAATCAAGGCGTGTTCGCCTTTATACATGAAGTACTCACCAATGCTACACCCAGCATAAGGGGCTAAATAGAGCAGTGGAGCAGGATCTGATGCGTTCGCTGCGACTACCGTCGTATATTCCATCGCGCCATGCTTGCGCAATGTTTCTACTACTTGTGCAACTGTCGATTGCTTTTGACCTACAGCCACATAGACGCACTTTACGCCATTGCCCTTCTGATTCAAGATCGTATCAATGGCAATAGCAGTCTTCCCAGTTTGACGATCGCCAATGATGAGTTCGCGCTGTCCACGACCAATCGGGATCATAGCATCAATGGCTTTAATTCCGGTTTGCATCGGTTCAAAAACGGACTTACGATCAATGACACCAGGTGCTGGCGACTCGAGTGCGCGGTACTCTTTGGCGTCAATTGGGCCAAGATTGTCGATCGGTTGTCCAAGTGGGTTTACTACCCGCCCAAGTAACTCAGGCCCTACTGGTACCTGAGCAATCCGACCGGTCCTACGAACTTTGTCACCCTCTTTAATCCCCGTTACTGAACCGAGAACGATAACCCCTACATTGTCTTCTTCAAGGTTGAAGGCTAATCCAAAAACTCCATTTGAAAACTCAATCAGTTCGCCTGCCATGACGTTGTCAAGTCCATACAAACGGGCAATGCCGTCACCTACTTGAAGTACAACGCCTGTCTCGTAATCTTGAATTTGAGATTCGAACTGTTCGATTTGTTGTCGAATCAGGGCGCTAATTTCATCTGGTCGAATGCTCAAAAGGTTCCCTCCTTAGCGGCCCGATTGACCAACAATTTTTGGCTAAACTGTGTCAGGGCGCCTCTTACTGTTGCATCTATAATTCGATTCCCCACGTAAACACGATAGCCTGCGATCAGTTCAGGTCGAACGTGTACGACCGCTTGAATATCTTTTCGCAAAGCCACTGCCAAATGTTGACGTAGATCAGCTAATTGATCGCCTTCAAATTCGCGCGCCGTTTCCACCTGTACTTCCAATCGACCTTGCGCCTCATTGGCAAGCAGATGATACGCTGTATAAATCGCAGTCAAATATTCGCCGCGATGACGCGTAAAGAGTAGGTGTAGGAAGTGTAGCAGAAGCTCTGGCAAAGCATCTCCAAAGACGTTTTTAATCACAGTTATTTTAACTTCAGGCGTTAGCACAGGATGCACAAGTAACAAGGCAAAGGATGGATTGGCTTCAATCGCCTGTGCCATCGCACGTAAACTGTGGTCGATCATCTCGACTTCACCATGCGCCTGTGCAGCCTCGTATAACCCAGCTGTATAGCGATGCGTAATAGCTCCTGTTAACATGCTAAGTCACCTAGCATTTTGTCAGCTTCTTGCATCATTTCTGTATGTGTTGCCTGGTCAGCATGAAGGTGTAGCAACTTCTCACTCAGATCCACCGTGAGTGATGAGACGGTGCTCATGACTTGATTCATCGCCTCTACGCGTTCACGTTCAATCAGTTGTCGATTGGATTCTAAGAGACGACCAGCCTCTTCTTCTGCTGCTATAAGGATCTCTCTCGCCTGTTCATCCGCGCGTGAACGCGCTGCGTCGACGATATCTTTTGCTTGTTTTCTCGCTTCATCTAGCAAATGGTGTTGTTCATTTAGGTATTGTTCTGCTTGCAAACGACTCTGTTCTGCTTCTGAGATTTGCCCTTCAATCAATACTCGACGCTGCTCTAACATGCGCGCCAACGGGGCAAACCCGTACGTTTTGATGATCCAAAACAGGATCAAGAACGTCACAATCGATACAATAAACGTTCCGAATTCAAACAATTGTGCCTGTCTCCCCTTTCAAACAGTACGGATCCACGGCTAACTGCCATCTACTGTTACAGTTGCGCTACAATGGACTGATACGGCGAGTTATAGTACGCCTTTTGTAAAGAGCATGATGATACCGAATGCAAGCGCGATAACTGGAAACGCTTCAACTAACGCCACACCGAGCAATGCACTAGCAAAGATCGATCCGCGAGCTTCTGGTTGACGAGACACTCCCTCAACGTACTTGCTCATTACAAGGCCGTCACCTACGCCCGACCCAACTGCAGCAAGCCCCAGCAATAAAGCAACTGCAATGTCAAATAATGCAGGTATAAGATTTGATGTCATTTGTGTACTTCCTCCTCAATCTCATAAACATCTTCCTGTTACCCCTAGGGGTGTACAATCTATGCTCGCCAATCCTTGATTGGCACTATGTGTTATGCGTGATCTGTCTGATCACCATACGACTTATGACCGACATAAAGAGTCATCAAAATGGTAAATACATACGCCTGAATGGTACTAACAAAACCACTGTAGAGTAACCAGATTAAAAGCAGTGGAATACTAATAGGTACCCAGCCAAACAAAAGCGGAATCGTAAGAATAACACCAATCAGTGCTTCTCCAGCAAAAATATTGCCGTAAAGACGCATTCCATGCGTCAGAGGGTTGGTGATCTCTTCGATGATTGCCATTGGATTCCGATAATGCCGAAAATACTGCCTAGGATGACGAAGTCCCTGCGCGTGGCTAAGAATCCACACCATCACTGCCATGCCAAGTGTCATACTCATATTCGCAGTTGGCGAATCAAAGAGTGGCACTTCACCATGTGCTAATGCAAGACTTGACGCCGTCAAACCGAGCCATGGTATCGGATGATCTAAGCGAATGCTAATGGTTGCAATGATTCCCAGCCAGTTAGCAACAAACAAGAAGATAACCATCGTAAATGCGAGCGGTAAAATCCATTGTACCATGCGCTCGCTTGGCATCGTATCCCGTGCCATGTTCGCCGTAAAGTCGATCGCCCATTCGATCAAGTTCTGTAAACCTCTTGGCTTGCGCACATCTAAATTGCGCTGAGCAAGGCGTAGAACAATCAATACGATCAATCCGGTCAATATCATCATCGCGATCGTAACAATATTGATGCGAAAGAACGAATTGTAAAACAAATATGGGAATGCTGGCACTTTCTCACCTACTTTCCCCCAGGAGTTGATCTTTCGTTCTTCGAGAAGCCATAGAGCCCTACGAAGATTAGGACAAAGCCAAGCAAGTAGCCGACAAGAGTGGTGAATGGGTTGACATGAGGAGATTTGACAGCAACAATCATGACCGCGACGAGCACGACAAAACGCGTGAACATCCCGAGCATGCCTGATGCAAAAAGCGCCTTCCCTTCGAGCCCATCGCGCAGATGTCCCTGGCGAACCATGCTATAAAACACATAGGCTCCACCTAATTCACCTAAAAGCAAGCCGTTCATGTCTGATTGTACATTGCGAAAGATCAGCCACGCCAATACGGTCAGGAAAGCAATGCCTACACCGACTCGCTGTACGATACGCAATCGCGCCTGTAATCTCTGGATATCGCTCACGATTTACCACCTAAAAATTGTTTAATCAAGAACGATAAGCCCGATATCCCGACAATCATACCAAACAAAACTCCGATTGCGGTCAACCATGACAGTCCAGTGCGTTCTGCTAGAAGATGCCCCAGGAACCCAAAAACGATCATGGTCACTAACAGTTGTAAAGAGGCTCCAGAAAAAACGGCAACCGCCTTCCACGTGTTAAATGGCGCTGTAGGCTTTTTATCATCCTTGTCGAAGTTCCTCACCGTCCCAAGTTTCGTATCCTTGTGACATGCCTGAATCCCTGCTTATACTACACTACCACAAATTTTATTGTCAACGCTTGAAAGCGGTAGTCATTCGTTTTATAGCAAGGGTTCTAAAGAAAAGCTTAATCTGCTGACTTTGAATCATCATTTATAGCAACAGATACGTTACTCGCACCCATCTTTGTGAACAAATTGCGTCAACATCAGAAGGGCAGCTACTCTTTTTCTCCATCCATGTCCTCAACCTCAGTATGTTCAGCGACAACGTGTAAATAATCATACCCGTGTGTACAATGTTCACAATGAATGCGAACCACCCGTTCCCCTACGGGTATGGATGCATGGTTTATTTTCCCGCAACGCGGGCATTCTGAATCGACTTCCCAGTGTCTATGTGGCATCATGATGTTCCCCTCTCCCCAAATCCTAATCGCGCTTCTTTTACATTCGCTCTACGACCATAGCAACGCCTTGCCCACCGCCAATACACAGCGTAGCAAGACCCATTTTTCCGCCTGTGCGCCGTAACCCGTATAAAAGCGTCACTAACACGCGTGCACCGGATGCACCGATCGGATGACCGAGTGCGATAGCCCCACCACTTACGTTGACTTTGCTCTCATCTAGGCCCAACTCTTGTCCGACCGCGAGCGCCTGTGCTGCAAATGCCTCATTGGCTTCGATCAAATCCATATCGCCAACAGATAGCCCTGATCGCTTCAGCAGTTTTTGAGTCGCATAAATAGGGCCAAGACCCATCACAGCAGGATCTAAGCCAGCAGATGAATAGGCGACAATGCGCGCTAGCGGTTTCAATCCAAGTGCATTGGCGCGCTCTTTGGACATAACGAGAACGGCCGCAGCCCCATCATTTAACCCTGAAGCGTTGCCCGCCGTTACTGTTCCACCCTGTTTAAAGGCCGGACGGAGTTTACTGAGTGTCTCTGCTGAAGTCTTACGCGGGTATTCATCTGTATCAAATACAAGTGGATCGCCTTTTTTCTGAGGTACAGGAACGCTTACGATTTCCTCTTTGAAGTGACCTAATTCAATCGCAGCGAGTGCACGCTCTTGGGACTGTAAAGAAAAGCGATCTTGTTCTGCTCGTGAGATGTGTTTGCGTTCCGCCACGTTCTCTGCGGTGATTCCCATGTGTACATCGTTAAACGCACACCACAGGCCATCGCGTATCATGCTGTCAACGACTTTTTGATCGCCCATACGATAGCCAGAACGTGCACCCTCTAAGAGATATGGGGCGCGACTCATATTTTCCATACCACCTGCAATGACTACGTCTTGATCGCCAGCGCGAATGGATTGTGCCGCAAGCGCGATGGTCTTTAACCCAGAACCACAGACTTTATTGACCGTAAACGACGGCAATTCATAGGGCAATCCGGCTTTTATGGCTGCTTGCCGCGCAGGATTTTGCCCAAGTCCAGCTTGTAACACATTGCCCATGATCACTTCGTCAACAATGTCTGAAGAAACTCCTGCACGCGTGAGCGTTTCTCGAATAACGATGGCACCAAGCTCTGTCGCCGGTGTATTGGCCAAACTACCCATAAAGCTACCAAGCGCTGTGCGAGCCGCACTCACAATGACTGCTTCCGTCATCACCTGCACCCCTTCCACACATTCACGTGAATTCCATAAGATTGTGCAACTCTTATGCAGTAAAAACTATCTTGCTTTTTTAGGTTTTGGCACAAAAAGTTCTGGCCGTTCTCCCTGATTAAAATAATGGCGCAATGCTTGAACAATCCGACGCGATGCAAATCCATCGCCATAAGGACTTGCCGCTACGGACATTCGTTCATATGCCTCTGTATCATCTAGCAGCTCGCGAGTCGCGCGAATAATCTCATCTTGCTTTGTACCGACAAGACGAAGCGTTCCAGCCTCAATGCCTTCAGGACGCTCCGTCGTATCGCGCAACACAAGACAAGGGATACCAAGAAATGGCGCCTCTTCTTGTACTCCACCAGAATCAGTCAGGATCAAATACGCCTTTGCCATAAAATTGTGAGCATCCATCACTTCAAGTGGGTCGATCAACGCAATGCGTGGATGATCACCTAGTATGTGATGCGCCGGTTCCCGCACAGCCGGATTTAAGTGAACTGGATAAATCACATATACATCCGGATATAAGTCCACCACTTCACGGACAGCTGTAAATATTTGCAGCAATCCCTCGCCGATATTCTCTCTTCGATGTGCAGTCATATAGATCAGACGTTGGTTAGCACCTATCTTCGCTAGTTCCGGATGCTCATAATCAGCATGAACGGTTGTACGCATCGCGTCAATGGCAGTATTGCCCGTAATGTAAATACGCTGCTCCTGTTTGCCTTCGCGCAATAAGTTATCTGCAGCAACTTTTGTCGGAGCAAAATGCAAATCTGCGATTACGCCAGTCAACTGCCGATTCATCTCTTCTGGATATGGCGAGTACTTATCCCACGTGCGCAATCCAGCTTCAACGTGACCAATAGCAATCTGCTGATAAAACGCTGCTAGACTTGCAATAAATGTCGTCGTCGTATCGCCGTGTACAAGCACAATATCTGGTTGCACCTCCTCTAATACGGAGGCCAATAACTCGAGCACTTTGGTCGATATTTTTGTAAGCGTTTGACGCGCTTCCATGACATTCAAATCATAATCGGGAAAAACAGAAAATGCGCTAAGCACTTGATCCAGTTGTTCGCGATGTTGCGCCGTCACACAGACGACCGTTTCAAAGTCCGCATTTGCTTGTAGCTCTTTTACTAGTGGCGCCATCTTCACCGCCTCAGGGCGAGTGCCAAATATCGTCATCACCCGTATACGCTTCACCTAATCATCCCCTGGCTATGGTTTATAACGTACCAAATATGCGATCGCCTGCATCGCCAAGTCCAGGCACAATATATCCATGACTGTTTAGACCCTCATCGACCACAACAGCATAAATTTGAACATCAGGGTGATGGCTTTGTACTTTTGCAATGCCTTCTGGCGCTGCGATAATGGAGGCTAACTTAATATGTTTAGCGCCGCGAGCTTTTAACAATCCGAGGGCAGCTGTGGCTGAGCCACCAGTTGCGAGCATAGGATCTAATACAATAACCACACTATCATTCATGCCAGCAGGCGTATTAGCATAATACTCTACAGGCATCAGCGTATCGGGATCGCGATACATCCCGAGGTGACCGACTTTGGCACTAGGGATCCACAACAACATCCCTTCGACCATGCCAAGCCCTGCTCGCAAGATGGGGATGAGTACCACCTCATCACGAGCGCGTACCACCGTAGCTTGTGCAATCGGCGTCTGGATCGTTCGCGTCTCAGTTGCAAGATCATCTGTGCATTCAATGGCTAAAAACGTAGATAATTCTGCAACAATGCGCCGAAAGGTCGAAACATCTGTTGCATGTTCGCGCAACTGCCCGATCTTTTCTAGGGCGAGGGGATGATGTATCTCGCGAATCGGTTTCAAATGACACTCTCCTCATAATGATCGCTTTTTGCACACATATGGTTTTATTATAACAAACAAAAGGAACAAGCTCTACTGCAACTCGTAGTCTGTATCTTTTATGTACGACCTCGTATAGAATGACCTTTCCATGTTAAAATTGATTAGTTATAACGCACTTTTAATGCCATTCTAACTTTTGACGCCTACAATAGCAGAGGATGTCTTGTACATCGTTTGAAGATAAGGAGGATGTTCCATGCAAAAGACTAAGCGCGTGTTGATCTTATCGGCCTCCTATGGAGAAGGTCACCAACAAGCGGCACTGGCCGTGCGCGACGCCATTATGGAAAGTCATCCTAGTCATGAGGTCCACATCATTGACTACATTGAGATGGTCCACCCAAAGTTAAATATCTTTGCTCGTTATTGTTATCTAAAAAGCGTGCGCTTTGCACCAGCTCTTTATGGGCTGTTTTACAAGGGAACCAGTCGCATCACGCCATCTTCGCTCATTCAGAGGCGTTTGAATCATCTTGGATATGAAGAATTAGCTGATTTCCTTCATGCTGAGCGACCTGATGTGATCCTTTCGACATTCCCTACACCAGCTGGCGTGATGTCTGTCCTACGGGAGCATGGATTAGCCAATATTCCTGCGGCTACGGTCATTACCGATCATGCGATACACAGCCAGTGGATACATGCGTATACTGACCATTATTTTGTTGGGTCAGAACACGTGAAACAAGGTCTGATTCTTCGCGGTATTGATGAACGGCGCATCTCTGTCACAGGAATCCCCATTCGTCCGGCATTTCTAGAAGCGAGTAACCGCGCTGGGATTCGCGCAAAACTTGGGCTAGAAGAAGACTATCCGACACTTCTCATCATGGGTGGAGCGTATGGTGTACTGACTGATATCGTCCAGATCTGCGAAGAATTATTTCAATCAGAGTGCCGCATGCAGTTGATCGTCATCTGTGGTCGCAATGATAAGCTGCGAGTACAGATCGAACAGTTATCGAAGGAAGCAACGAATCCAGTTTGGGTGTTTGGATTTACGCGTGAAGTACATGAGCTCATGGCCGTATCTGATCTGATCGTGACAAAAGCCGGCGGACTGACGATTAGTGAAGCGTTAGCTATGGAACTTCCGATGCTGCTGTATCGGCCTATCCCCGGTCAAGAAACGCAAAATGCAGCGTTTCTTGTGAAGTCTCGTGTTGCGGTTCTTGCGCGTACGAGAAAGCAAGTGATTGACCATGTATACCGTTTGTTACGTGACAACGGATCGCTTTTAACGCGCATGCGCGCGAATACAAATACCATTCGCAAAGTCACAGCTGCACGCGAGATAGCAGATAAACTGATTGAATTAGATGACAAAGATGTGCTATACCCTCCACAAGATCATACTTCCACTTTACTGGCGGAACAATCATGAGGGGTATCCCACAGGATATTCGCAAGCCCTTTGTTGCAAGTGCACTCTTAACGCTTATGCTTGTCGAGTTTGTACGTGGTGCGTTAATTTTAGCACTCCTACCCAATATTGGAGTGGATGCACTCGGACTTACTCCTGCGGCCATTGGACTAGCCATTAGTGTCCATTATTTTTTTGACAATATTTTGCGTAGTCCGATGGGTTTTCTAGCTGATCATTTTGGTCAGCGCTTTGTGTTAGTCAGCGGATTAATTGTCGCCGCCATCGGCCTTATTGTTGTGGCTCGGGCCACAAATCCTGTAAGTTTAACGCTAGGTGCGGGCATACTAGGGATAGGCACATCCCCGTTATGGCCTTCAGTGATTACAACTGTAACTGCCACAGCCTCAGAAGAGCAAAAAGCAACGGCAATGGGATACATATACATCGCATGGATTATTGGCGGCGGAGCAGGACCTGTCGTCATTAATTTTGTGTTGAGTTTTTCTTACCGAGCAGCATTTATGTTACTGATCTGCATGCTGCTCCTAGGCGGTATGCTAGCGCTGATCACGAAACCCGAAAAAGAAATCATTCATGGGGACGAGCCATTTTTAGTTTTGATCGAGCCGCGTAGATATTTTGGTGAAATCATCGTAAACTTAAAACAGATTCGGATCTTATTCCCGGGCATGTTCGTGCAGACGTTAGCGATTGGAATTCTCATTCCTGTACTAACCCCTTACGCACGCGTGGTTCTTGGTGTAAGTCCACAACTGCAAAGCGTGGCAATGGTCATCGTGGGAGGTACCACAGCTATTTTTTTACCTATTATGGGGAGATTTGTCGACCGAGTAGGCGCTCGTCCTTTCTTGTCGGGTGGATTTATTTTAGCTGGCATTGGACTTGTTCTGTTTACTCTACAAACAAGCCTCTGGCCTGCCGTTAGTTTTATGCTGTTGCTCGCACTATCCTATGCGATGATTTTACCTTCGTGGAATTCCGTCCTAGATGGGGCCATCGATCGTGAAAAGCGCGGAACGATGTGGGGCGTTTTTATGACGGTAGAAGGATTAGGGACTGCGACTGGGCCGTACATAGGCGGTAGACTGTGGCAAGCATTTGGACCGCAAGCTCCTTTTTGGGCAAGTGCGATTCTGTTAGGTACGATGGGACTTCTCTACTTATTTCTCCGCATCCCAGGCCTAAACCGAGACCTCAAACCGAGCACCTAGCTGCGTTATGAATTGGAGTGTCATCTATGCTAGGCATTGGCCTCATTCTTTTATTAATCGTACTGCTCTGGGCCATCCACGGTCCACTCGCAGAACTGCTATTAGACGGTTTTCATCTACGTGGCGTTTATCAGGGCAATGATCTGGTGCGTGAAGTCGCATTAACGTTTGACGATGGTCCGCACCCAGTCTATACGCCTTTGCTTCTTGAGCTCTTAGATCAACACAACGTGCAGGCTACATTTTTCTTAGTTGGAGAGCGGGCTAAAAAGTATCCGGAATTGGTGCGTGCCATTCACGAGCATGGCCATATCATTGGCAGCCATACGTATCGTCACCGCAATGCTTGGTTTATTACTCCCCGCCAACTAGAACAAGAGCTGATTCGCACAAAAAATGTGATTGAGCAGATCACAAAGACTCCTGTGACATTGTATCGTCCACCTTGGGGTCGGCTGACGGTGGCCACACCCCGTATCACGCAGCGCCTGGGTCAGGTACCGGTTTTATGGACTTATGCTGCACGCGATTGGCGTCACGATGTTTCGGCTGCAGATATTGCTCTTGTCGTGGCTAACCATTTGCAAAATGGAGCTGTCGTTCTTTTGCATGATAGTGGTGGTGCTGCGGATGCACCGTTGCACACGCTAGCTGCCCTCAAGGTGTTACTTCCGCGAATTGCAGACATCGGCTTTTCTTGCAATGCTAACCCCATTTTGCGAGCAGCCGAACACATTGTAGATCCACCGGCCCCATTTCCACGTCGCATGCAGCGCATCATTCATCCGCTCTGGATGCAGTGGGAACGTTTATTTGACCGTATCTATGTCGTGTATCCGATGTCACGCCTTTTTCGTTTAAGTATTGTTGCGTGGCGTTTTGGCACGCGCACGCTAAGTGGGATAGATGGCGTTGAGTCACCACTAACCTATGTGGCTGCAACGACATCTCTTGGAGCAGGTGATCCATCAAGCTTTGCTCCCGCTACACGTATCAACGATGGAGATGCCATGGCTGAATTGCATTTGCAAAATGGAGCGTTACAGCAACTTGTAAAGATAACCTCTCCTGAAAAAATGGCCATTCGGGGATTAAAGGAACTTCGCGATAGTATGCATGGTGTGGCTAGAGCACTCGTTTATGATGATCGTTTTCGCCATGCAAAAGGCGTATTTGGTATGACACTCATGCATCGGGGAGTAGAAAAATTAGGTTTTCACGTCGAAGAGATCGAACAGACGCTTGGCAATCGCTGGGTTAGCATGTTACTAGTTTGGATCATGGTCTTATACCATCCAGAGGGTCGCAAACGCCTCCATAAAGGACATGGAGATATGCATCCTAAATTACTTTGGATGAGTCGCGAAGAGCTATTGCGAAGATATTTTGAGGGTCCATTGCCAGAACATGTGGCATCGCTTGAAGAACTATTTTCTACGCAATCATAAATGCCACAGAACAAAAGGGAGTCCTGTCACGTTCAAGACAGGACTCCCTTTGTCTTATAGGTAGGAGAAGTTGTCGTAAAGAGGGAATTTTTGTGTGAGTTCTCTCACGATGTGCAACGCCTTGTTTATCTGTGATTGATCGTCTTGATGGCGCAAAACAAGCTCTACAGCCTCTGCAATCTGACTCATGGCATCTGCATCCATACCACGTGTTGTTACGGCTGCTGTACCCATGCGCACGCCACTAGTAATGCCTGGTTTTTCTGGGTCGTAAGGAATCGCGTTCTTATTCGTCGTTATCCCTACTTGGTCTAACAAATGTTCAGCTACTTTACCTGTCAGACCGACACTGCGCACGTCTACCAACATCAAATGATTATCTGTTCCGCCTGAAACTAAAGTAAAGCCACGGTCTTTCAAAGATTGTGCCAGTACTGCTGCGTTGTCGACAACCTGTCTTGTATAGGCTGTAAATTCTGGACGCATCGCTTCTCCGAAGGCAACCGCTTTAGCTGCGATCACATGCATAAGAGGACCGCCTTGAACACCTGGGAAGACTGACTTATCAATGGCCTTTGCAAACTCTTCTTTACAAAGGATCATCCCACCACGAGGGCCGCGCAAAGTTTTATGCGTAGTCGTTGTCACCACATGTGCATGAGGAATAGGACTCGAATGTACCTCAGTAGCAACCAGTCCTGCAACGTGTGCCATGTCAACCATCAGATAAGCGCCCACTTCATCTGCGATCGCACGCAACCGTGCAAAATCAAATTCACGCGGATATGCACTGGCACCTGCTACGATTAATTTGGGCTGATGCTCTTTAGCTAAGCGTTCTACTTCATCATACGAGATGCGATGAGTCTCTGGGTCTACACCATAAGGAACGAAGTGATAGAGTTGACCTGAAAAATTGACCTTACTGCCATGTGTCAGATGCCCACCATGGGCCAAATTCATGCCAAGAACTGTATCACCTGGCTGTAAGAGTGCAAAATACACAGCCATATTGGCTTGTGCACCAGAGTGCGGCTGAACGTTGGCATGTTCCGCTTTAAATAACTCTTTTGCTCGATCTATAGCCAATTGCTCGATCACATCTACATGTTCACAGCCACCATAATAACGTTTACCAGGATACCCCTCAGCATATTTATTCGTAAGTACCGTACCCAATGCATCGAGCACGGCCCGACTAACAAAGTTTTCTGAAGCGATCATCTCTAGTTTTGCTTGCTGACGAATGCGCTCTGCCTCCATGGCTTCTGCAATCGCTGGATCAATTAGATGTAAATGACTCAACACATATCCCCCAGTTCTTCTATCTGATATGTAGCACGTTGCCCACCAATTAGTTTTGGCCGTGTACGCGCTGCCGTAACATGCGCAAACCCAATCTCCTTGATCGTTAAACGTACCGGAACTGCAACTCTTCTCAAATGCATTCCTATCAATGTATCCCCAATGTCAATGCCTGCATGCGCCTGTATTTGTTCCACCAGTACCGGTTTTTGCAACGTGCGATACGCCGTCGCAGCTACCGCACCGCCAGCGTTTGCAACTGGCACTACACTCACTTCTTCAAGAGAAAATTGACGCAGTGTTCGCTGTTCTGTAACCAATGCGCGGTTGAGATGCTCGCAACTTTGAAAAGCCACATGAAAAAGATGAGTAGCTTGCACATGAAGAATGCCCTGCACGATGGCCTGTGCAACCTCCATGGATCCGCTTGTCCCGATATGATGCCCAAGTACCTCGCTACTACTAGCTCCAATCACCAAGATATGCTCTTCTGTGAGTTTTGAAACTGCAACTAGTTCTAACAGCGCTTCGGTGACACGTGCTTCAATATCTGCGCTACTCACAGTGAGTTCCCAGATTGCATAGCATCTTGTACCTCATGCTCTAATGCTTCAATCTTCTCTAAGCGCCGCGCATGGCGACCGCCTTCATACGGTGTTTCAAGCCATATACGGACAATCTTTTCTGCCAATGCTGGTTCTATCACTCGACCACCCATGGTCAAAATGTTGCAATCATTATGAGCGCGCGTAGCTTCTGCTGAGAAGATGTCATGAACAGTTGCCGCGCGAATCCCTGGAATCTTGTTGGCTGTGATGCACATGCCAAGACCCGTTCCACACAGTAGTATGCCACGTTCAAACTCACCTGAGGCTACGCGTTTTGCTACAGCAATCGCGTAATCTGGGTAATCAACAGATGCTTCCGAGTCGCAGCCAAAATCAGTCCATTCATGAGCTACATCTTTCAATCGCATAAGTAGCTCTTGTTTCAATGCATATCCACCGTGATCAGACGCTATTGCAATACGCATACTCTCAGTCATCGCCCCTTTTTGCTCGTCATCATCTTCATCGCCCTCTATAGACGTTAACTACGCTGTATATTACGATATGTGTGAACGCACCTTCTGCAAAATGATCGCGCAGGCTTCCTCGATCTGCTGAGCTGTTCGTTCATACACGTCATCCTCTTGTCCATAAGGATCTTCAATATCTAACGATCTACGTATATCAGCGTACTCTAGCAACGTCCATATCTTTTCTTTGTGCGTTGGAAATACATCTAGAAGTGCACGCTTATGGGACTGTGTCATGGTGAGTACAAGGTCAGCCGTATTCACATGTTCATTTGTTACTCGCTGCGCTGCATGTGCGTCAATAAGAGGCGCTCCTCGTCGCAAAAGTGCCGTCTGTGCACCCTGTGACATTGCATCACCCTCTAGTGCCGAAAGACCCGCGGAGCGAACCGATATTTCCCCCTCCAATCCTGCTTGCACAATGAGTTTCTCCATCAAATATTGTGCCATTGGAGATCGGCACGTATTTCCTGTACAAATAAATAGAATGACAAACATACTCTCGCCTTCCATCTACCAAAAAAACTTTAAACCTAAAAAAGCTAGTACTGCTCCACCAGCTACTTGACCATAGCGCCCTAATCGACCATTGACTTGCCGTCCGATATAAAGTCCTGCAATCGACAAGGCTCCACTTAGCATCGCAAAAATAGCCGCAGGTACCACTGGTGTCATCCCTAGTGTACCCAAAGTCAAGCCAACTGACAATGCATCTACACTTACTCCAAAAGCAAAACCAACTAATTGTAATAGATGTGCCCGAAAAGGAGGGGGTTCAATGCCCACTTCGTACTGAATCGATTTTATAATCATCTGCGACCCTAAAAACATCATCACCACAGCTGTTATTTTTTGCACAATATCGCCAAAATGCGCATACAGTACATCGCCGATCCATACACCAAAAAGAGGTAGCAAGAGATGAAATATACTGATGATTAATGACAAACGCCCTACATCTCGCCACCGCAACCCCTGCGCGCCAAGCCCAATACCCAAGGAGAACGCATCCATGCTCAATGCTAACCCTATGAGAATCACTGTCCACAATAGAAGAGGAGTATAACCAAACACAGCATCTCCGCCTTTCAACACATGCATTTACATGTGTATGCAAAGCGAGACAGGTTCATGAGACAAGCGTTGCTTATTCTAGGTAAGCGTAATAACAGTTCCTCCAGATGCTTTAAATAACCGATTCATGACAGCAAAATATGCCTCTGATTGATCGAATCCCTGTGCGAGTATCACATCAATCTCCTGTGCATCACATGTTCGTAGAGCATCATATAAGTGCACTGCCATGCCACTGACCTCGCTATGAAAAGAATATCGACAATCTGCCAACTGTCCGATGTGCGGTTCAAATCCAATTAATGCGATGCGCAAACCCTTTTCATGAGCCATCTCTATCTCATCTTGTATATAGTCTATCACCCTAGACTCTCTACCTGAGATCACACGCAATTCTCCCCGCGGTGCGTAATGTCGATATTTTTGACCTGGCGAGCGCGGTTGTACCTCTACTTCCCTCTGCGCGATTAAGTGCTCATCATACCGCACAGACAAACCAAATCTCGCTAAGTCTTTAGGTGTAATAGCTCCTGGTCGCAAGATGACAATTTCTTTTTCAGATACTTCTATCACGGTAGATTCAATCCCAACAGAACATGCTCCGCCATCGACAATACCGGCAATCTTGCCGCTTAAATCCTCAAGTACGTGATAGGCATTCGTAGGACTTGGCCGGCCACTAACGTTGGCAGATGGCCCAGCGACTGGGACACCAGCAGCTTCAATGAGTGCCAATGTTAGCGCGTGATTGGGCATTCGAACTGCAACAGTAGGTAAGCCTGCAGTCAATTCATGTGGCAACTCTTTACGCGCTGGTAATAAGATCGATAAAGGTCCTGGCCAAAATGTCTTCATAATTTCTAGAATGCGGGGAGACACCGTCTCAGTCAGATCATCTAACTGTGTAAGTGCGCTTATGTGTGCAATGAGCGGGTTATCTAACGGTCGCTGCTTGGCTGCAAACACCCGTTGTAGCGCTTTGCTACTTAAGGCGTTTGCGCCAAGTCCATAGACTGTTTCCGTCGGAAATGCAACAAGTTCATCTCTTTGCAAGTATTGTGCTGCATCACGCACAAGTTCTTCTAGTGGCAATGTTCGCACGATCACTCGCTCTACTTCTTTACTAACAGACCCCTGTTGACGCGGATCGCTCTCTGTATTAGCCACTAACCTCCGCGTCGCTAGTTGCCATAGAATCGTTTGTTTTCCATTGTCAGTTTCCACTTCTGTGCACCTCACGATCCGTTACAACTATAGCGTTAGATGTGCAAAATCTGCACTTATGATTTTTAGTAACTCTTCCCCGTAGTCTACTACTGCTAACCGCAAAGCCACTGGAATTCGTCCATGTCCGTCTGGATTCTTGATGTACCGAATCGCAAGTGGCGGGTAATCTGGAAATGCTGCTGTTGCAGCTACTGCATCGCCATCACTCAAAGCAACAAAACACAATGGCGGAAACAAGACACACCACCAATTCTGCCCCGCGCCTTTACCTAGTGTAATCCGCAATGCTTTATACACACCTGCTGGATATACCTTATCACCATATAGTTTCGTTGGAAACTGAGCTAATCCAAATGTCGTCGTCGCGCTGTATGGTGCATGGTACTTCTTCACCATCGCAAGAGCAATCGCCTCGACTTGTGGGACGGAATCTTTCAATACTTCTTTGGCCTGAGCCACTGTCGTGACATGAGCCATTTTTTCTCCAATCAATGCAATCACGCGATTGCGAATATCCCGCTTTAAATTTTGATCCCACGGGCTATTGCTATTGGCAATGACGCGAAATCGCAATGCATCCTGTGGAATCACTTGTGGATCCGGCCCTACAAAGGCATGTGCCTTTCCCACACCCGATACTTGAAACCCATTCATAATGCCAAATAACCCAACGATCAGTACAACGATTACCATCCACGTTTTCATCGCAAAACTGCCTCCTAGAAACCATATTCAATGAGTTCTAAGAGGCAGTATGGTCAATCTATGAACTTCTTAAACATGCTCTGATAGGCTATCTTATTCACAAGTTTACTAGGGATCACGTATACAGATCACTGTTCAACAGGACTTACTATGACGAAGCGATCGATCTTTCGAAAGTCCTGTACGATCTGCACAGAAGCTAACGGCAATGCCGCACGCCATAGCTGTGATACAGCATCTGCCTGGCCAACGCCTACTTCCACTGCCACGCTCCCGTCCATAGCAAGCACGCTCTTTGTGAGCGTAGCCAATTCTTCATAACATGCTAATCCATCGTGTTGCGCATATAAGGCAATCTTTGGTTCCCACTCTGCTACTTCGGGTTGTAGCTTCGTTCCTATAGGGATATACGGTGGATTGGATAGAAGAATATCTATACTTTTGACGTCGTGAGGCAGTCCTGTGACATAGGTTCCTTCAACAAATGTAATGCGATCGTCTACGCGATGTCGTTTTGCATTGATCTTCGCGACGGCGAGTGCATCAGAAGATATGTCAGTCGCATAAAAACGCAGTAATGCATCACTCTCTTGTAAACGCACTGCAAGTGCAACGATGATGGCACCCGAACCTGTACCTACATCCACAATCGTAAGCTCATTTTTCCTTGCGAGCTGCTGCTCGACAGCACGTACGGCAAGATCAACTAACTGCTCCGTTTCCGGTCGAGGGATCAACACCCTGTGATCGACAAAAAAAGGTAAGCCGCAAAATTCCGTCTCACCCACAAGGTATTGCAGCGGTTCACGTCTTGCTCTACGTTCCACAAGTTGCAAAAAGGCATCAGCATCTGTAGGGTTTACTAACTCAGTTTGTCTAAGAAAGCATTCACCTATGCTCATGCCCGAAACATATTGCCATAACCAACGAGCCGTTCGATCTGGAACTTCAACTTGTGCAGCACATAACGTTTGTTCTGCAGCTTGCAAAAGCTCTAGAAGTTTCATTCGTCACCGCTTACTGATTGCAGCTTCTCCGCTTGTTCTGCAGTAACTAGAGCATTGATAATCTCGTCAAGATCCCCTGCAAGAACACTTTCAAGCCGATGCAAAGTAAGCCCAATCCGATGATCAGTCACGCGACTTTGCGGAAAATTATACGTGCGGATCCGCTCACTGCGATCGCCTGTACCGACAGCCGTTTTGCGTTGTTCCGCATACTCTTGTTGTTGTTCTTGCTGGTACTTTTCATACAATCGTGCACGTAACACCCGCATCGCTTTATCGCGATTCTTTAACTGCGATTTTTCATCTTGACACGAAACTACAATTCCGGTAGGCGTGTGCGTGATGCGAACGGCTGACTGCGTTGTATTCACACTTTGTCCTCCAGGGCCTGTCGAACAAAAGGTGTCGATACGCAAATCCTTTTCATGAATCTCCACTTCCACTTCTTCTACTTCAGGCAGAATAGCAACAGTCGCTGTAGAAGTATGAATACGTCCACTTGATTCTGTTGCAGGAACGCGTTGTACGCGATGCGCGCCACTTTCATATTTAAGTAAGCTATAGGCACCCTTGCCCTGAACACTAAATACAGCTTCCTTTATGCCACCCATATCTTTTTCATTAATGTCGATATAGTCGACCTTCCAGCCCTTGCGATCTGCGAAGCGACTGTACATGCGAAGTAAATCCCCTGCAAATAAGGCAGCCTCATCACCACCTGCAGCTCCACGTATTTCTACAATCACGTTTTTGTCATCATTTTTGTCTTTGGGTAGCAAAAGAATCATCAAATCATGTTCCAGTTGCTCTTTTTGCTCTGACAGTTCCGACACTTCTTGCTTCACAAGATCACGCATGTCATCGTCTAGACGTTCATTAAACATCTCTTTTGCTTCTTGTAATTGTGATGAAACGCGCTTATATTCCCGATAGGTCTGTACGGTGTCTTCCAAGTCAGATTGTTCTTTCCCATATGACCGCAACTTATTGACATCGCTGATCACCTCTTGATCGGACAGCAAGGCGCTTAACTGGTCGTAGCGCTCTTCCACTGCCTGCAAACGATGAAACACACCGATCCACTCCTAAAAGATAAAAATAGATAACTGTACATTCTATTCGAGCCAACAAAGCTCTGTCACAGTCTGAGCGAATACCTTCAAGACTATGCACACAAAGACGGTACCGCAAGATCCGTGCAGTACCGCCTAAATACATATAGAAGATGTTGTTTACATCCCATATTTTTTCTTAAAACGATCCACACGTCCACCGACATCATTAAACTTTTGCTTGCCTGTGAAAAATGGATGACATTTGGAACAAACTTCAACACGTAAGTTGCCTTTTACCGAACCAGTTTCAAACTGTTCGCCACAGGCACAGGTTACCATCACCTTTTTATATTCCGGATGAATCCCTGTTTTCATGGTTATTCACCTCCTACTGCAAAGGACACGCTGATTTACATATTAACACGTTGTCTTATGTTCTACAAGAGGATTACTGTGGAATGGGCGTATACCATGAAGGCGCATGTGTATAACTACCTATCTTCAATCCTCTGCATTCTTGTTGCAGTGCGTCAATCATCGCTAGCATCCCAATCGGTTCATCGTCTCGTAAAGGAATTCTTTCCAAATAAAAATCTGGATCAATGTTTAGATTACGCAACTGTACTAATGTGATTCCTGTTTCATTGATCCATCGAATCATGGCTTCGATCTCTTCTGGTTGATCTGATACACCAGGAAAAACTAAATAATTAAGTGCCACAATGACACCGCGCTCTGACGCATAGCGAGCTGACTTTGCGACATCTTCTAACGAGTAACCGCGCGGTTGATAATACGCGTCATAGTGATCTGTGAGTGCACTAATCGTAGAAATGCGCATTAGATTTAGCCCTGCATCGACAATCTCTTTGATCTGATGTGTCAGTCCTGCATTAGTATTGATGTTAATCGCACCGGTCTGTATTTGTTCTCGTGTCTTGCGAATCGCCTCTGCAATCTCTCTTCCACGCACGGAGGGTTCGCCCTCACACCCTTGTCCAAAAGAAATGACCCCATCAGGACCAGATGATTTCAGATGAGTGACCATTAAATCTACCATTTCATCGACAGTTGGGCGCAGTGTCATCCGAATTTGCGGGGAAGGAAAGCCAGATTCATCTGGTTGCTCACTAATACATCCAAGACACCCCGCATTGCATGATGATGACACCGGGATTGCCCCTTCTTGTCTACCAAAAAAAGTATTGCGCGAAGTCACGCACTCATATTCTACCGCACAAGTGCGCAAATGCTGGTACAGGCGATTTTCAGGATGTGCATTACCCATCGCAGCCACTTGTTTCGCCACTTGTTCCCCTGTATATTGTTCAGGATTCCATGGTTTTGGATCGTCACTCTGAGTTGCAGCCACATAAAACGCACCATTTTTATATCCAACAGCCGTATATCCAAAAAGGGGAAACGGAGCAGCGCCATTAGGCTTAAAATAAGCTGGCAATAATAACCTCGTATAGCCTTGTGGTAACAGTGCTCCCACTGCAACAGCAGATGATGGAAGAGCCTTTAGTTTGCCTGACTGATCTAATCCAAGTGCCCGTGTATCAGGTAAAGATACCATGGTTGCCCCCTCGGGAAGCGGAATCCACTCGATATCTTGTACCTCAGTCACTGCCTTCCCGGTTCGCCCAAGTGCCACCAGTGTGGGATCATCAAATAATTCTCCACGTTCATTTGCATACACCATATTCATGATTGCAATCACCTACTTTACACTCGCCTGGCGTGGATCTCGTTCGCGGCGCTCACGTGTGTGGTTATGGTTACTTGTTCCTTCACGTGAGTGTTCTTTTGTTTCGCGTGGACTCTCTAACGTAGCGAGAAACTCCTCATTGGTTTTCGTGTGTGTAAACCGGCGTAAGAAAATTTCCGTGAATTCATTGTTATCACCCAATGATTTTCGTAGCGCCCACATCTTCTCAAGCTCTTCTTTACTAAGAAGCAATTCTTCTCTGCGCGTCCCGGAACGGCGAATATCAATAGCAGGGAATATTCGTTTTTCCGCAAGGCGGCGATCTAAGTGCAGTTCTAGATTTCCCGTACCTTTAAACTCTTCATAGATAATATCATCCATCCGCGAACCCGTATCGATCAAAGCTGTTGCAATAATGGTAAGACTCCCGCCTTCTTCAATATTGCGCGCCGCACCAAAGAATCGTTTAGGTCTATGAAAGGCAGCAGGATCAATCCCACCGGAAAGTGTGCGTCCACTTGGCGGAATTACCAAGTTATAAGCTCTAGTCAGACGTGTTAAGCTATCCATCAAAATAATGACATCGCGTTTATGTTCTACTAATCGCATCGCTCGTTCCAAGACAAGCTCCGTCACCTTGATGTGATTTTCTGGAACTTCATCAAATGTAGAAGCAACCACTTCACCGCGTACAGAACGCTGCATATCGGTTACTTCTTCCGGACGTTCATCAATGAGAAGTACAAAAAGATCTGCATTGGGATAGTTGGCAGAAACACTGTTGGCAATTTCTTTAAGCAATAATGTTTTCCCTGCTTTAGGTGGAGCTACGATCAATCCACGCTGCCCAAGTCCGATCGGCGCGAGCAAGTCCATCATGCGCGTCGCAAATTTTTCTGGAGTTGTTTCAAGCTTTAGTTTTTGCTGTGGGAATAATGGAGTTAACGCCGGGAAGTGTAGTCGCTCAGAAGCCATTTCAGGATTGGTTCCATTGACAGCTTCCACTTGTAATAGTCCAAAATAACGTTCATTTTCTTTTGGCGGTCTTACTTTTCCTGAAACGAGATCGCCAGCTCTTAAGTCAAACCGCCGAATTTGCGATGCCGCTACATAGATATCCTCTGCACTCGGCAAATAACCAATCGGACGCAGAAATCCGTATCCGTCTGACATAATATCGAGCACACCTTCTGCGAAAAGAAGACCATCTTTTTCTGCTTGCGCACGTAACACAGCAAAAATAAGTTCTTTCTTCTTCATCGAGGCATAAGAGGGAATCTGAAATTCCTTCGCCAATTTATAGAGTTCGGCGAGTTTCTTTGTTTCTAGCTCCTTAATTTGCAATGGAACCTACCCTCACTGTATTCAGAATGTTAAAGCACTACTTGCCATGTTTGCCGGACTTTCTTTACTTTATGCACATGTCTATTCTATGTTATGACATACTATTGCTGATTACGTTTACACCATTACGAGGTTTGGCTTTTTTGCTAATTTGTGACGTGCTTCAATAAACCGCACCGTCCCGCTACTTGCTCTCATCACTAAAGAGTGTGTCGTCGCCTGATCTCCACCTATAAAACGCACACCTCTTAGTAACTCGCCATCCGTAACCCCAGTAGCCGCAAAAATGGCATCGTCCCCCTTCACAAAATCCTCCATGCGTAAGATCGCACGTGGATCCTTTAAGCCCATCGCTAAGCATCGTTTGTGCTCTTCTTCGTTTTGTGGAACTAATCTTCCTTGAAGTTCGCCACCTAAACATTTGAGGGCTGCTGCTGCAAGTACACCCTCTGGCGCACCACCTGTACCAAACATGATGTCTACACCCACTTCAGGAAACGCAGTATTTAGTGCCGCAGCAACATCGCCATCGGTGATTAATTTAATACGCGCTCCTGTTCTTCTGATGCGTTCAATCATGTCTTCATGACGAGGTCGATCGAGTAATATCGCGACTACGTCTCCAATTGATTTCCCTAATGCCTTAGCTACAACTTGCAAATTATGTTCTATAGGTGCCTCAATATCAATCAACCCTTTGGCCGCTGGACCTACTGCAATCTTTTCCATGTACATATCTGGTGCGTGCAGTAGAGTGCCCTGTGGAGCCACTGCAATCACAGTTAACGCATTCCATAGCCCTTTTGCTACAATATTGGTTCCTTCTAACGGATCCACTGCAACATCGACGGGATCTGTACCATGACCAAGTTTTTCACCGATATAAAGCATCGGTGCCTCATCCATTTCTCCCTCGCCAATAACGACTGTCCCATCGATTGCGATGGTATCGAACACTGTTCTCATTGCCGTAGTAGCTGCGTTATCCGCTTCATTTTTCTTACCTGTCCCCATCCACTTAGCAGCTGCAAGCGCAGCTGCTTCAGTGACCCGTGCAAACTCTAAGGCAAGTTCGCGATCCACTATGCACCCTCCTAGCACTATCTCTTACGCCATTAAAACTCGAATTCTAAGTTTGATAAACGCCGTTTAATCTCAGAGATCACTTCGTGCTCTTCCTCTTCCGAATTTGCCTCAAACGTAACACTCCAGCGTACAAATGCACCCGCATCATCCCACGGTACGGTGGAAATTTGTTTTTCTGTAATCAGGAACTCTGAAAATTCTTCTGCCGATGCAAAGCGCGGGCCATTTTTTATGCCAATTGGCGCTTTAGTATAAAGGAAAAAAGAACCGCCTGGTATTTTTGCATCAAATCCCAGTGATTTCAGCGCATCCACTAGAAGATGATGTCGTCGCGAGTACTTTGCTGCAATGTGTTGTGTGATCGATGGGTGTTCCAAAGCATAGATCGCTGCTTTTTGGATCGCGCGAAATTGTCCAGAATCATTGTTGTCCTTGACAGTTGCAAATGCTTTAACTAATAGCTCATTGCCAGCGACAAAGGCAATTCTCCAGCCTGTCATGTTAAACGCCTTAGACAGAGAAAATAGTTCTATGCCTACATCCTTTGCACCTGGCACCGATAAGAAAGAAAGAGGTTGCACCCCATCAAATGTGAGTGCTGCATATGCAGCATCATGCACGACAACGATCTGATTTTTTTTTGCAAATGCTACAACTTCTTCAAAGAATTCACGTGTGGCCACAGCACCTGTTGGGTTATTGGGATAATTGAGATAAAGCAATTTTGTGCGTTTTACAATCTCTGCGGGAATGGAAGATAGATCTGGAAGAAAATCATTCTCAGGGGTAATCGGCACTGTATACACTTCGCCGCCGAGCCATTTTGTATGAGTCCCCATCACAGGATAATTAGGTACAGGCATAATCGTTACATCACCTGGATTAATCAGCGCACTAGGAATCATGGCAAGTGCAGGTTTCGATCCAATCGCATGGTTAATTTCTGTCACTGGGTTAATACCTTCAACGCCATACACTTCCGCCAAGTACTTTGCAGCAGCTATATTCAACTCAGGAATTCCATTGTCTGAGTAAAATCGATTTTCAGATTTACGTGCCTCTACTGCCAATACATCCACTATACCATCATCCGCACGTGCATCAGGTTCTCCAACGCCCATATCGATCATAGAGATCTCTGGATGGGCCGCTAACGCAGTAGCCTTCGCGCGCTTAATCGTCTCAAATTTATATAACACTGTATCTTTCCCAAATGCCTCTCCACCAATGCGTTGTGCAAACAATCCTTGGATATAACTATCCATTTTACTCTCACTCCTTATATCTGCAACCTAATCATCGTTTTTTCACTTTTGTATCTTGAGCGGCTAACGGATCATACGTGTAGTATTAACTGTAGCGAGGGGAAGTAACACGGCCATTAGATTCTTAAGTAGGTTGATTGGTTCGCAGTTCAAGCTTACGCAAAATACTTACATCACTGTATGGGTGATAAGCAAGACCCACTAAAACATCCCATGTGCATATGACTCCATCAGCTAAAGCCAGTGCCATTCGTTCTACATCTAGTGAATGGCGTACCCCTCTGATGATGAGTGTGCAGGGTAAGTGATACGAAGCAAATGCTCGCTTATATTCAGACACCAGTTGTGGTGCATCCATCCCTACTGAAGCAAGCATATGAGCATCGAACACAACGTCTGTGGCACCTGTGCGTGCCGCAAGCAAAAGTTGAGTCAAAGAACATATGGAGTGCATACCGAGTCGAACGGAGCTATGTTGTTCAACCTGTTCATGTACAGCGTGGAGTGTCGAAAGTGTAAGCGGTGCAAAAGCGTGATAAGTGGCACCTTGCAATATCCGTGTAAACTCTGCTATTTCTGTTGCCATCGACTGGCTATCAAGGGATTCCACTTCTAACCCAAGCCATGGAAGGGAGAGTGCAGACATTTCTTCTACAAGAGCGAGATAGTCTCGACCGTCTTCTTCTACCACCTTACGCGGGATGTATACGCCCGCAACAAACCCGAGCGCCGCTGCCCGTTGTGCTTCAGAATAATGCGCAGTCTCTAAATAAAACCGCACGATTCATTTCCACTCCCTTCAATCGGCGCTCATCATCTTCCTTCAGACAATTAGGCGCAGACTAGCCGCGACCGTTGCTACCAAACAAACGAATCTTCGTACGAACGGCATCCTTAATCGCTGCACGTGCAGGTCCTAAGTATTTGCGCGGATCAAATACTTCTTTGTCGCGATCGAAAATTTCTCTTACTGTATTGGTGAATGCAGATTGATTTTCCGTATTCACGTTTACTTTTGATACACCCAAACTAATTGCGCGTCGGACATCTTCATCCGGTATACCCGTACCACCATGCAACACCAGTGGAATACCCGTCAATGTCTGTACTTGTGCTAAGCGATCAAACGCCAAATTGGGTTTCCCTTTGTAATGTCCATGCTGCGATCCAATAGCAGGTGCGAATGCATCGATACCCGTTTCTTTCACAAACCGCTCTGCTTCTCCTGGGTGAACGAGCGTAGCTTCGCGGGCATCAACTGATAAATCATCCTCTACCCCACCAATGCGTCCAAGTTCCCCTTCCACATGAATACCCAGCGGATGACAAGCCTCGACTACTTTCTTCGTTAATGCGATATTTTCTTCTAATGGAAAATGAGAGCCGTCGATCATCACAGATGTAAAACCATGCCGAATGCATTTTAAAATAACATCATAACTACTTCCATGATCCAGATGAAGAATAATCGGAACCTTAGACATATCTGCTGCCGCTTTCGCTATAGCTGCCATATACTCGATGCCCATATACTTAATAGCGCCTTCTGACGCTCCTAGAATCACTGGTGAATTTTCTTCATTAGCTACCTCTACGATGGCTTGTGTCCACTCTAGGTTATTAATATTAAATTGGCCAACTGCATACCCATGATGTAAACCATCTTCTAGCGCTTCTTTAAATGATCCAAATGGCAAAATAATTCCTCCTCGCTTATCATGATCGTGCACAAAAAATTCATTATGTACATCACTACAAGTATCATATCACGACTGCGATCAAATCGAAACTATACGCCGCGCCTCACTAGGCGTGGCTATCTCGCGTCCCAATTCTGTTGCAAGCCGTACAACGCGCTCCACAAGTTCTGCATTGGATTGCGCTAGACGCCCCTTACTATAGTATATGTTATCTTCTAATCCTACCCTTACGTGTCCTCCAAGGAGCATCGCCGCCACTGCTATAGGTAATTGTGATCGGCCCACTCCCGCTGCCGTCCAAGTACTTCCTTTAGGAAGGGAAGAAACCATGTGCATTAAGTGGCTGATTTCTCCTGGAATAGCCCCTGGCACACCAAGAACAAGGTCAACATGCAGCGGTTCCTTTAAAAGTCCCATCTTCACAAGACTCATGGCATTTGCAATCATACCAACGTCAAAAACTTCAATCTCTGGTCGGACTCCAAACTCTTTCATTCGAGTTGCAAAGTCAACCATCATATCCATTGAATTGAGAAAAACTCCATCGCCAAAATTGACTGTTCCAGTAGACAGCGTGGCCATTTCAGGTCTAAGTGAGATCACATCACCGCGCTCTGATGCAGTCATTCCCACTGCTCCACCGGTAGAAACCTGCACGATCACGTCGCTCTTTTCTTGAATCCGTTCTATGATCTCTCGATATACTTCTTTATCTTGAGTCGCAGACCCATCAGCACGCCTTCCATGCACATGAATAATCGATGCACCTGCTTTAGCTGCCTCCAGTGCTGCAGCAGCAATTTCCTCAGGTGTAATCGGTACATATGGCGTCTGGTCGCGAGTCACTTCGGCACCATTGACAGCCGCTGTAATGACTAGTTTCTCCACTATACTTACCCCCGTCTACGCTGCTTATCCTTTGGAACTACGCATGTCCCTGAAGCGTAAGTTACGAGTAAAGGCGGATCCAACACTTCTGCTGCCGAAGGAGATAGCGGATCAATCTCGGCTTGGATCACCTTAAACGCGTAGAACTCCATTTTGCGCGAACTGTTGCCAGCGCTTACAATTCGCCCATACGCTTCTACATAGTCACCACCATAAACGGGAGCCTTAAACTCCACCTGATCATAAGCAACAAAAAGACCCTCATCCCCATCATGACGAATGAGCAACTCAGTTGCTACATCACCAAATAACTGGAGCATCTTCGCTCCATCCACAAGGTTACCAGCATAGTGTGCATCTGCAGAAGACATTCGCATGCGAATGATAGCATACCCTTCGCGATTCAGTGCTTGACTAATTGAACTGTACTTCTGTTGATTGTAATCCTCCGTCATTTCCCGGCACCCCGATCAATTGCGCGATAAACGCCCTCAACTCATCAATATCAAACGGTTTTGCAAAATGTCCGATGGCATTAAGAGCAGCCGCTTCTTTCACTAAATCTAATTCTCCATAGGCAGTCATCATCACTACCCTAAGATCCGGATGGAATTTGCGTATATTAGTTAAAATCTCTATGCCATCCATACCTGGAATCTTCATATCAAGCAATACTAGATCCGGTTGTTCTTCACTGATAATCAAAAGTGCCTCTGGGCCATTCTCCGTACAAATCACGTCATATCCATCTCTACCTAGTACTTCTTGCAAGAGTAGCCGAATGCCGAACTGATCATCTACGACTATAATTTTCATTCACTTGTCGCTCCTTTTGTCGCACACCAATCTACTGTAGTTGATCATGCAAATCCGAAAGTTTTTTGACAAGCTTCTAGAAGTCAATGATGATCTAATTCGACACTCGTTTCTAGGTTCCTGCTTTATTTCTTACTTAATTTACTATAAGTGAGTGAAGCTGCGATAAAATCACGAAATAATGGCTGCGGACGATTCGGACGCGAGGTAAACTCAGGATGAAACTGCACCGCTACAAACCAGGGATGGTTTGCTAGTTCAACAATTTCCACGAGTTTCCCATCAGGAGAAGTGCCACTAATTAATAAACCAGCTTCTTCAACCTGTCCGCGATATTCATTATTAAACTCATAGCGATGACGATGACGCTCACCAACCTCCTGCATGTGATACGCTTGCTCTGCCTTCGAACCTTTGCGAATAGTGCAAGGATACAATCCCAGTCGCATCGTTCCACCCAGATGTTCAAGATCTTTTTGATCAGGCAAGATGTCGATCACCGGATGTGTCGTCAGCTCATTGATCTCCGAACTGTGCGCATCTTCATAGCCAAGTACATTTCGTGCAAATTCTACGACTGCCATCTGCATACCAAGGCATATGCCAAAGAAGGGGATATCATGTTCGCGCGCATATTGAATCGCCGAGATTTTCCCTTCGATTCCACGATCGCCAAATCCACCAGGCACTAAAATTCCATCCACTTTAGAGAGTAGCTCATCTGCATTTTCCTGTGTTAATTCTTCTGAAGATATCCACTCAATTTCAACATTTGTTCCGTTTTCAATACCACTGTGAAATAGTGCTTCCGCAACACTTAAGTAAGCATCGCGAAGTGCTACATACTTACCCACAAGCGCAATGTGTACCGTTTGATGAATCCCCTTAATGCGCTGAACTAACGCTTTCCACTCCGTCATGTCAGCTGCCCCACACTCTAATCCAAGGTAGCGCACCACATAATCATCCAAGCCCTGCTCTTGCAACTTGAGCGGAACATCATACAGTGTTTCTGCATCGGCGGCTTCCACCACTGCCTCTTGCTCTGTGTCGCAAAATAGCGCAATTTTTCGTTTCACTTCATCACTAAGAGGTACCTCTGTCCGACACACAATGACTTGCGGTGAAATTCCAATACTGCGCAACTCAGCTACACTATGTTGCGTGGGTTTTGTTTTTACTTCTCCTGCCAACCGCAAATAGGGAATCAACGTCACATGAATGTACATAACGTGTTCGCGGCCAATTTCTCTACGCATTTCTCGAATGGCCTCAAGGAATGGCAAACTTTCAATATCGCCAACAGTTCCACCAATCTCGGTAATGACTACATCTGTGTCTTCAGTCGCTGCGCGCATCAATCGCTCTTTAATTTCATTGGTGATATGCGGAATAACCTGAACTGTTCCACCCAGATAATCACCGCGGCGTTCTTTATTTAGAACCGAAAAATATACGCGACCCGATGTCACATTATTGTCTTGAGTTAAATTGATATCAATAAATCGCTCATAATGACCTAAATCTAAATCAGTCTCTGCCCCATCTTCCGTTACATATACTTCACCATGCTGATACGGACTCATCGTTCCAGGATCAACATTGATATATGGATCAAATTTTTGAATGGTTACGCGCAACCCACGATTCTTTAACAGGCGTCCTAGCGAGGCAGCTGTTATGCCTTTACCCAGACCGGAAACAACGCCTCCGGTCACGAAGATATACTTTGTCACACCATTTGCCCCCTGCTCATACAATCATAAAATAAACGTCCTGGCGAGGCCAGAACGCACTACATGCGATTCATCCAATTTGAAGCTGATCATTAATTGGCTACTTTATAATACTTCGGTGTCATCGTCATCGTCTGACAAATCTTCTTCACCGTCAAGAAATTCAAGTTCATCATCTGCCAACTCTTCATCGTCTTCAAGTACATCGTCATCTGGCAGTACAAACGGTGCTTCTTCTTCCAGTTCCAATTCTTCTAGTTCGATATCCTCCACGTCGAGATCATCATCGTCATCATCAATACCGGCCACTTCCTTGCGAACAAAACGGCGACTTGATGTACGCTCTGCACTCTTCTCCACTGGATACCAACTCTTTAAGCCCCAAACATTCTCACCAATACATAAAAAACGCCCGTCTATATTTACATCTGTGTACAAATGAGCAATAACAGCATCGTTCTCCGCTTGCGTCATATTTAATAAATTCGCTACTTTAGCCATCAAATCACGATAGTAAAGTGGTTCTCTCGTTTCTGAAAGCAACTCATAGGCAATCTCAATGAGAGGCATTTCTCGCACTTGCTCTGCCGTGCGATCAGCTAATTTTACTTGAATCGTCACGTAGCACACTCCTAATCATCATCATCTCTTGGTCATTAAATCATACTTGCCTTATACCCGCAACGTACTTTTAAAAATATCCATAAGTATTTGAGAAACAGCAGCCTCTGGAGACCTATCTCCAATCTCAACTTGTTCCTGCATACGTGCATATTTATCATCTTCATGCAATTTGTGTTCCATCTCTCTCCACAATCCTTGTTGCAAAAGCTCATGCATTGCTTGAACGCGAGCCCTTCCTCTGCGTTTCACTAAACGGTGCTCTTGCAAGAGATGTGCAAAATGCTCTTCACAAGCATCCCACCATTGTTTTACACCGTCATTTTTTACGGCCGAAGACAGAAGAACGGGTGGATCCCATCCATCCTCTCGCTCTGTAACGTGGAGCATTTCCTGCACATCTTTTGCCACGTTCGCTGATCCTGGAAGATCGGCTTTATTGACAAGAAATACATCTCCAATTTCCATAAGCCCAGCCTTTGCAGCCTGTACTTCATCCCCACCCGAAGGTGTCAGTACAACTGTGACCGTATCTGCCACATAGACAATATCTAACTCCGCTTGGCCAACACCTACTGTCTCCAGTAAGATCACATCAAACGGTGCGTGATACAGTACTTGAAGCGCATGACGCACAGAGCGAGAAAGCCCACCGCCACTGCCCCTAGTTCCCATACTGCGAATAAAGATCAAAGGATCTAATGCATGACGGTTCATCCGCACACGATCACCAAGCACTGCACCACCAGTAAATGGACTACTCGGATCTACCGCAATCACCGCGATCCGTTTCCCACAGCTACGCAAATAGGTCAACAACTGATCTGTGAGAGAGCTCTTTCCTGCTCCTGGGGCTCCAGTAATGCCCATAATGTGGGGGCCGATCCCTGCGTGAGCACGTTGATTCAACATGGAGAGAAGTTCCTGTGCAGGCTCTCCTCCCTCTTCCATATATGAAATCGCGCGCGCGATTGCGCGCGTATTACCTCGTGCGATTTCCTTGACGAACTGTTCCACTGTCGCCAAACGCCCCGTTCCTCATTGCAAGAGTGGACTAATCTTTTAACACATGGCCCGCAATGACTATACGTTGAACTTCGTTGGTACCTTCATATATTTGCGTGATTTTAGCATCCCGCATAAAACGTTCAACCGGATAGTCGCGAGTAAATCCATAACCGCCATGAATTTGAACAGCCTCAGTCGTCACATTCATGGCTGCATCTGAAGCAAATACTTTAGCCATAGCGGATGCCTTACCGTAAGAAAGCTTATGATCTTCTAGCCATGCCGCTTGATATGTCAACAATCGAGCGGCCTCAATTTGTGTTGCCATATCCGCTAACTTAAATTGAATAGCTTGAAAATCTGTGATCGGACGGTTAAATTGTGTTCTGCCTTTTGCATAAGATAGCGATGCATCAAGTGCTCCACCCGCGATACCAAGTGCTTGAGCTGCAATCCCATTGCGCCCACCATCTAGCGTCATCATCGCAATCTTAAAGCCTTGGCCTTCCTCACCTAGGACATTAGCCACTGGGACGTGGCATTGATCAAAGATTAATTCAAGCGTCGGGGATGAACGAATACCCATCTTCTTTTCTTTCTTGCCAAATGTAAAGCCTGGCATTCCTTTTTCTACAATAAATGCAGTGACACCCTTTGCTTTTTTACTCGCATCCGTTGTAGCAAAGACGACATAGGTATCTGCCTCACCACCATTTGTTGTAAACATCTTCGTGCCATTTAGGATAAAATGATCGCCATCGCGAACAGCCGTTGTCCTAAGACTGGCTGCATCTGTTCCAGCGCTTGGCTCTGTTAATCCATACGCACCTAATTTTTGACCCAGAGCAAGTGGCTTTAAATATTTCTGCTTTTGTTCCTCTGATCCAAACTTATAGATCGGCCATGAGGCTAACGACACGTGGGCTGACAGCGTAACGCCAGTCGAAGCACACACTCGTGACAATTCTTCAATAGCAATCACGTAACTAAGAAAATCTAATCCGGCGCCACCGTATTCTTCGGGCCAGGGAATTCCCGTCAACCCAATCTTGCCCATTTTATCAAAGATGGTTCGATCAAATACCTCATCTTCATCTCGTTGTGCTGCACTTGGTGCCACTTCACGCGCAGCAAAATCACGAACGAGTTTGCGCAATGCTTCTTGTTCTTCTGTTAAGGTAAAATTCATAACCGCAATCGCCCCTATATATATTCTTTATTGGCTAAACTTTTCGCTATGACAATTCGTTGAATTTGGTTTGTTCCTTCATAGATCTGTGTCACTTTTGCATCGCGCATCAAACGCTCTACAGGAAAATCTTTTGTGTAGCCATACCCACCAAACAACTGTACCGCTTCTGTCGTTACATACATAGCCGCATCTGTGGAAAAAAGTTTCGCCATCGATGCCTCCATCGTACAGGCTATGCCTTGTGCACGCAACGTTGCAGCCCGATAAGTCAACAACCTTGCAACCTCAATTTTCATCGCTAAATCAGCAAGTGTCATTTGTATCGATTGAAAATCAGCAAGCGGCCTGCCAAATTGGCGGCGTTGTTCAACATATCCTTTTGCCGCATCAAATGCTGCGCGCGAAATGCCAAGCGCTTGTGCCGCTATTCCGATTCTCCCGCCATCTAGCTGAGACATGGCAATCTTAAACCCATCACCCTCATCACCAAGGCGATTGGCAATCGGCACGAGCGCTTCATCAAAGATCAGCTCAGCAGTAGATGAACCATTTAAGCCCATCTTTCGTTCCTTTTTTCCGACTCGAAAACCTGGTGTATCTTTTTGTACAATAAAGGCAGACATGCCGTGTGCGCCCACGCCCGATTCAGTCACAGCAAACACGGTGTAAACGTCTGCTTCGCCACCATTTGTAATAAATACCTTGTTACCAGTTAAACGATAATGATCTCCATCCCGTACCGCGCGCGTTTGAATACTTTGCGCATCAGATCCGGCATTAGGCTCGGTCAGCGCAAATGCTCCAAGCCATTCTCCCGATGCAAGCTTTGGCACATAATACTGACGCTGTTCCTCTGTTCCAAAATGAAAGATGGGCAATGTGCCAACAGACGTATGCACAGCGAGAATGACGCCAAGCGCTGCACTTGCGTAACTAATCTCCTCAATGGCAAGCATATAGGATACATAGTCTGCTCCAACTCCCCCAATATCTTCAGGGATTGGCAAGCCAAGCAGACCCAATTCTCCCATCTGACGAACAATACTACGAGGAAAAGCATCTGTTTCATCGATATACTGTGCTCGTGGCGCAATGACCCGCGTAGCAAAGTCGCGGACAAGTTTGCGCATGGCCTGCTGTTCTGAGCTCAGTCTCAATTCCACGCCCATTCCCCCTCACTTACTTACACATACTCGCATTACCTGTTCTTCTACCTAACGTTACTTGAGTTACGCATATACATAAAATCCCCGCCCTGACTTCTTACCAAGCCAACCTGCAGTTACGTATTTGCGCAGCAACGGACAAGGGCGATACTTAGAATCGCCAAATCCATCATACAATACTTCCATAATATACAAACACGTATCAAGTCCAATAAAGTCGGCCAGTTGTAACGGGCCCATGGGATGATTCATCCCAAGTTTCATAATTTCATCGATGGCTTCTGGTTCGGCCACGCCTTCGTATAAACAATACACTGCTTCATTGATCATTGGCATCAATATTCGATTAGAGATAAAGCCCGGAAAATCTTGCACTGCAACTGGTTTTTTACCAAGTTGCTCAGCAAACTTCATCACACCATTAAATGTTTCATCCGAAGTTTGAAGTGCGCGAATGACTTCAACTAACTTCATCATCGGGACTGGATTCATAAAATGCATGCCGATTACTTGTTCCGGCCTGTTTGTAACTGCCGCAAGCTCAGTTACAGGCAAAGAAGATGTATTGGTCGCGAGTACCGTTTCTTTAGGTGCAATTTGATCGAGTTTCATAAAAATTTCTTTTTTAATCGCCAGCTGTTCCGTTGCAGCTTCAATCACGATCTGTGCTGACTTTGCCTGATTGATATCCGTAGTGGTTGTCACTCTTCCCATAATCACTGCCGTTTCTTCTTCAGACAACTGCCCTTTCTTCACAAAGCGCTGTAAACTAGCTTCTATGGTGCGTTTGCCACGCTCCGTATACTCTTCTTTAATATCTTGCATCACGACCTCACAACCTGCTTGTGCTGCCACTTGAACGATACCACTACCCATTTGTCCGGCCCCAATGACCATCACGCGTTGGTAATTCCCCATTGCACACACCTCTTCACTTTATACTTCAACCAAAATGGCATCGCCTTGAGCCGCGCCGCTACATATAGCTGCTATTCCAAGGCCACCGCCACGACGCCGCAATTCATAGATTAACGTCATCAATATACGCGCTCCACTTGCTCCAATCGGATGCCCAAAAGCAACTGCACCACCATTTACATTGACCTTCTCAGGATCCCATTTCACAATTTCTTGGCTAGTTAGCGTCACCGCAGCAAACGCTTCATTGACTTCAAATAACCGAATATCAGAAAGCGCTACACCAGTTTTCTTTAGTAATTTTACAACGGCAAGCCCAGGAGTTGTCGCGATATACGGCGCATCTGCACCCACTTCGGCATGACCTAAAATGGTCGCTAGCACTTCACGCTGCTCCGCCTTTGCGCGTTGCTCGCTCATGACCACAAGTGCTCCCGCTCCGTCGTTTACACCAGGTGCGTTACCTGCCGTAACACTTCCAGTCGGATCAAAAACGGGCGGTAAGGCTGCCAACTTAGCAAGATCCGTATCACGTCTTGGCGCTTCATCCGTGTCGACGAGCACCTCGCCTTTTTTGCCTACAACACGCACAGGAACAATCTCTTCGCGCAACGTCCCACGATCGATGGCACGCACTGCACGCTGCTGCGATCGTAAAGCAAACTCATCTTGTGCTTCACGAGTGATTCCATATTCTTTGGCCACAAGAGAACCATGCACAGCCATATGAACATTGTGAAAAGCGCACATGAGACCATCGTGTTGCATCACATCAATCACAGGTGCATCACCCATACGCAGCCCAAAACGCGCACCTGGTAACACATAGGGTGCATTAGACATACTCTCCATACCACCTGCCACAGCCACTTCAATATCGCCAGAGCGAATAAACTGATCAGCCATCGTGACTGCGCGAAGCCCAGATGCACACACTTTATTGATCGTCTCAGTTGGCGTATCCCATGGCAACCCCGCTATCCGCGCAGCCTGCCGTGATGGAATTTGCCCAGCACCTGCCTGAAGCACCATGCCCATAATGACTTCATCTACCTGCTCAGGTGCAACTCCTGCTCGTGCAAGCGCCTCACGAATCACAATGCCGCCCAAATCAACCGCTTTCATCGATGAAAGCGCCCCTCCAAATCGACCAAATGGCGTCCTAGCCGCAGAAACAATAACACTTCGCATGAGCCTATCCCTCCGCTCTCCTGAGTGACTGAGCGTTCAGTCTTGTCACTATTAGACTACCATATTTACTGCAACGCGGATAGAGCCGTTTCACAGGTCTAGTATTTCTACATCACGATGCGCTCAGGATGCGTATATACTTTAAAGCGATCTCCACGAGCAAATCCGATCGCTGTAATTCCCAATTCCTCTGCCATTTGTAACGCCATATCTGTTGGTGCTGACTTAGACAACAAAACGCCTACTTTCATTTTCGCTACTTTCAGTAGTACTTCAGACGAAATGCGCCCACTAAATACCATGACTTTATCCTGTGCGGATACATGTTGTTGCAGCATATATCCAAAAAGTTTATCTAACGCATTATGCCTGCCGATGTCGGCACGCGATGCAACAATTTGTGATGAATCACACAAAGCAGCATTGTGTACTCCGCCAGTTTCTAAGAAAAGATCAGATTGCGATTGCATTTTTGAAACTAACTCAGTCACTTCGAACGGCGTCAGCAAAGGACCTATCGTTGTCACTGGTGCCGTTTGAGCATCATTATAAAAATAGTAGGACTGCCTACCTTTTCCACAACATGAAGTGATGTATCGCTTGGCAAAATGATCCGGATTAATCTCCACTTTGCGTTGCATTCGCACAAAAGCAACGCCACCTTCTTCATCCACTTCTAGGGAACGCATATCCTCTATTTTTTCTAAAAGTCCTTCTGAGGCAATAAATCCTACGACAAGTTCCGAAAAGTCGGCGGGAGTACATACTAGCGTTGCAAATTCCTGTCCGTCAACAAAGACAGTCAGTGCATATTCAGTTACCACTTCAGTGGTTCCCGCTATAAACGTATGTGCGTCAAACTCAACCACACTCCGAATTCTCGTTAGCGGCTGATCCATCCCGTCTTCCTCCCCTGTAGAGCACACCCTCATATCAAGGCGTCAACTTTCTCTGTCTCATTATACCTAAAGATAAATGCAAACGACAGTGAGCAAGGTAGGCTCCATGCCATTCCTTGCTCACTGTCACATAGTTGTGTGTTTTATATTGCTTGTAACAATAATTCTGCGACATCGTATGTATCGATGTCATCTTCTACACCTTTAGCTTTGGTTCCATCGATCATCATAGTCATACAGTATGGACAAGCTGTAGCAATCGTTGTTGCACCTGTCTCTAAAGCCTGTTCTGTGCGAAACACATTGATTCTTTGTTCTCCAGTCTCTTCCTTAAACATCGAGCCGCCCCCCGCACCACAACACATACTTTTATTGCGGCTACGCTCCATTTCAACGAGTTCGATCCCAGGAATCTTACTTAGGATATACCGCGGAGCAGAATACACTCCGTTATATCTGCCCAAATAACAAGAGTCATGATAAGTAATTTTTCTCTCTACAGGCTTTCTTGGCGTCAATTTTCCCTGATCTATCAATTGAGCTAATAGTTCCGTATGATGAATCACTTCAGCCTCAAATCCAAAATCCGCATACTCCTTACGGAATGCGTTATACGCATGTGGATCTGTTGTAATTATTTTTTTCACACCATAATTTTTGAAGATCTCCACATTGCGCTCGACCAATTCTTGATATAAAAATTCGTTGCCCAAACGACGTGCAGAATCTCCATCACTTTCCTCTTCTTTTCCAAGAATAGCAAAATTGACTCCAGCTTGCTTTAACAACTGACCGAATGCACGCGCAATCTTTTGATTCCTGGCATCAAAGGACGCTGCTGTTCCAACATAGTAAAGGTACTCCACGGGCTCATCAACTTCAGACATCAATGGAATATCTAGATCTTGTGCCCACTCAGCACGCGCCGTACGTGGACGTCCCCATTCATTTGAATGACGCTCAAGGTTTGTAAATGTTCGATTGACTTCTCCCGGTGCGCTACCTTGTGTCAATACGAGGTTACGCCGCATATCTACAATTAAACTCACATGCTCGTTATACACAGGACACGCCTCTTCACAAGCGCGGCACGTCGTGCACGCCCATATTTCATCTTCCGTATACACGTCGCCAATGAGTTGTGGCATGCTTTCAAAAACAGTCGTTAAAGAGAGATTTTCAGCGCCAGCAGCCATTTTTCTCTGTGCTATCAGGGCTGGAGCAGTATCTATCAAGTGATCTTTCATTTTTAAAATCAAATACTTAGGAGATAAGTCTTTTCCGGTCAATGTTGCAGGACAGCTCACATGGCACCGACCACACTCTGTACAAGCATACCCATCAAGAAGTTGTTTCCACGTAAACTGAGTAATATTACCTACACCAAACTCCTCAACAGACTCATCACTTAAATCAAGCGAGCGAATTTTCCCCACAGGTTCAAGACTCCGATAATACGAATTAAACATTGCACCAATCATGTGTAAGTGCTTGGACCTTGGAATGAAGACTAGAAAGCCAAAAATAGCGAGTGTATGCACCCAGAATGAGATTTGTACGATAATCCCAGCAGTTGCTGGATTGATACCTACAAAAAACGAGGCGAGAAAGTTAGACATAGGTGCGGCAGACCCTGGCATAACTCCCTGTTCCAATGCACTAAATGCCCCCACAGAATATATCGTGACGACGATTGCAAAAATGAGAAATAAAATAAATCCTGCTTCAAATGTCGGTTCAGTCCTCATAGGACGCCAGATATAACGTCGAATAGCTGCCACGATGATCGCCACCAAGACAAATGCAGCTAACATCTCTTGTGTAAAGGTGAACCATGGGGCAGTAAATCCAGGTATATGCGTTCCTGTCAATCCATAAGTAAAGAAATCAAGTTCCCCTATACCAAGTAAAATAAATCCCCAAAAAATAAAGAAGTGACCAATGCCAGACGGTTCTGCTAACACCTTTCCTTGCGCGAGCACATTGCGCGCAAAACTGCGCCACCGATCTCCTTTATGATCACTACGATTGGCCGCTTGCCCCAAGGTGAGAAATTCATAGCGTTGATATAACCCACCAAAAAAACCGTATAGTGCGGCTACAGCAAGAATCGTGAAAGCAATAATATTGAGCGTATACACCAGTAAATCACTCCTCCCCCAATAGCCACTTTGCGGACACTAGTGCATCACGCGGTCATTCGCTCGGCGCTTTACCCGGTCGCCGAAGCAATGAGTGGTCAATCATTCATTTGTCTTGAGAAGCCAATGCTTCAAGGATTTCCATCGGTTTAAACCCTTCGATGATTCGTTCACCAATGCGAAAGGCAGGGATCGATGTCACTTCAAGTCTTGTTAACTCCTCTACTGCACCCTTTGTACCATAGATATCTCGAATTTCAAAGGGAATTTTTAAACGTCCGAGCCAAGCCTTGGCTACCTGGCACTTTTGTCAGGTAGCTTGTGAATATAGAATCACTTGCATATTAGGGCCTCATCTCATGATCATTCTATCAATCGCAATGTTACAATTGGCGTTTGACGATCTGATGAACAATAAACGACGCAACTTCTGGCGCGAGCGTCCCCGAACCAAATCCCGCATCATAACCTAATTCTAACGCAAGCTCATGACCGATGCGAGGCCCCCCACAAATTAATACCATCCGCTCACGCAACCCTTCCGCCTCTAGTAAATCCACAAGCTCACCGAGATTAGGAATATGAACATCTTTTTGCGTGACTACCTGCGATACTAGGATGGCATCAGCACGAAGTTCGATCGCTTTGCGCACCATTTCTTCATTTTGTACTTGGCTTCCTAAATTATATGCATCGATCTCTGGATAACGCTCAAGTCCATATTCTCCTGCGTATCCTTTCATATTCATAATGGCATCGATGCCAACTGTATGTGCATCCGTACCTGTACAGGCACCAATCACAACAATTTTCCTTCCAATCTGTTCACGAATATAGTGATTAATTTCATAAAAATCCATGATCGGACTTTCGACCTTTGGCACTTTGATCGTTGTATAATCGACTTCATATGGTGCTTTGCCATAGACGACAAAAAACGTCATATCCTCACCCAGATTTTCACTGTGCACAACTTGTGGTTCAAGAACCCCCATCTTCCCTACAAATTGGCGCGCAGCCTCTTTCGCTTCTTCACCAAACGGTACTGGAAGAGAAAAACTAAATTGCACCATCCCATCATCAAAGGTATCCCCATACGGGCGCACATGTTGTAGATCCCTCAAGAAAGTTCCCTCCCTGCAGCATTTTGCTTGCGCGACTGCATCAGTTCTTCTAATGGTTGCAATCCAAGTTGATCGCGCAACGCAGTTTCAAGAGGATTACTATATTGCGCTGACCGGACGAGCACACCCTTTAAGCCCTTGCCACCTGTCAATGTGCGTTTCACATCAGCAAATAACCCTTCCGAGATGGCATTAAATAATCCCTTTTGCGCAATATCACGCAATAATTCAACTGCTTCCAAAAGCACCTTAGACGCTCTCTCGACCATGATTCCATCGCGTTTGAATTCAATCTCATCTTGCAAATGCCGCGCGTTATTGAAAATATATTTAGCTGATTCAATAGCAATTTGTCGATCGTGAATGAGCGGCGTATGGATGGCTTCTGTCATCATACCAAGTAGCTGAATACCTTGCCCTGTCGCCACTCCAATCAAGTTAAACAGAGCATCTTGGACATGTCCACGAAAGATATTCCCTGTCATATGTTTCGTTGGTGGCATATATTTAAGCGGTGCGTCAGGGAAAATTTCCCGTGCCATGAGAGCCTGTGCCCACTCCATCAAAAAACCATCTTCAATGGTCGGATTCATTTCAAATGCATGCCCAAGTCCTAATTGATCTGACCTCAAACCAGAGCGAAAGGCCAATTGTTCATTGATCAGTTGCGATGCGAGAACTGTATGTGCCGCCTCTACCGCATCTGCTGTGGTTAAATAGTTATCTTCTCCAGTGTTAATAATGACTCCTGCATAGGCATTGATCATGCGACTAAAATTCTGATCAATTAACGTTCGTTGCATATTGATATCGCGAAATAATATTCCATATAATGCATCATTTAACATCACATCGAGTCGTTCAAGTGCTCCCATAGCAGCAATTTCCGGCATACATAGTCCTGAACAATAATTACATAGTCGAATATACCGACCGATCTCTTCACCCACTTCATCGAGTGCACCGCGCATAATCTTAAAATTTTCCTGAGTAGCATACGTACCACCAAAACCTTCTGTCGTAGCACCATAGGGTACATAATCGATCAGGCTTTGACCTGTACTACGAATTACTGCAATAATATCTGCACCCTGGCGCGCCGCCGCACGAGCTTGTATTACATCTTCATAAATATTTCCTGTAGCGACAATAACGTAGATATAGGGTTGTGGCCCTTCTCCAAGTGTCTGCACATACTGGTCACGTCGCTCTCGATTGGCGCGAATCATTGCGAGAGTTTCATCTGCCATCCGCTCTCCAAGTGCAGTTATCTCCTGCTCATCGGCAACTGGAAGGTCCAGCAAATCAACCGTTCCTTGTGCAACAGCTTCTCCTAGCTCCTGAATGGAAAGTCCAGTTTGGATGATCCCATTTAACACATAATGTGCAATTCCATCTTGCAGATGTCCTCGCTCGTGAATATGGTCAACAACAACATTTGGAAGTGGCACATATTCTGCATCGACCCCATCCAAGCCAAGTAAACGCAAAACGGTTCGCTCGGTTGCAACCGTTGTCTTGTCTGCTATAAATAGTGCAACATCGTCTGCAATGGCTGCTGCAATGTTTCGTGCCTCATCTATTAAATCCTGGTTAAGATATAATTTACTTGCCACTTTGCTCACTCCTTATGACAAACTTTTTTAGGTTACACTTGTACCTTGGCTTTTGCGATGCGCCTTGCATGTTGTATCATCTCATCCGAGAGCCCAAGCCATGCCGCAATTGCAAGTCCTTCTTGTGGCACTTCGCCGCTTGCCTGTGGCACGATCCTATAGTCCATAGCCGCTTGTAATGCCCGTAAACGCTCTGCTATATCGATATCCTTAGTGCTGTCTTGCAAAGCATCCTGCCTAAATCCTGCCATTCGATAATAGATCGTATCCTCATTGGGTGTTAAAAGAAAATGCGTGGCGACTACCGCCATCCGTTGATCGTCGCGCTGTATTTCGCTGCATATGGCTTCCAGTAATGCAGAACCCTCTATTGGATTTGTACTGCGACCTATTTCATCAAAACATAGCATCGACTGTGGCAGTGTAAGAGCTTCCTGGATAGCAACAATCTCTGCCCCAAATGATGACAGACCTGATTGCACGGACTGTCCATCGCCGCCTACGTAGCGAATGTGTTGTACCAAGGGTGCTGTGAACGCTTTTGCAGGTACAGGATAACCATATTGGTGGCAAGCAATCACTAGTAATAATGTCTTTAAAGCGACTGATTTGCCGCCCATATTAGGACCGGTGATCATGGTTACAGAAGTATGCAGCGCAATGTCAATAGGTGTAAATTCACCATGTGCAGGCGGATAACCTCCAGTGAGCGTCACTCCTAGATGAGCTAACTCAGACCACACATAGCCACGATCATGTGCTAACACGACTCGCGCCAATAACTCATCTAGATGCGCTACTTGTTCATTCATGTCCTGGATATGCACATTTATGGGCGCCAACTGTTGCATGATCAAAGCTAACGACTCTTGCTCAAGTTTCGCTACACGTTCGCGCATCACGACCTCAGATGCAGATAGTTGCGCATGTTCCATTGGCCACACTGGTTCAAATATGATTTCAAAGGCTGTTTGCATACGCATCTGTAACCGACTATCTTTTTTTGCCTGCTCGATCGGTTCCATGTGATCAAGCGGTAAAATGAGCGTCTGATCGCGCCTCACTGCCACGCGGTAGTCTCGACTTACCTGCTTTGTCAACTCACGCTCTAGTTCTGCTCGTCTTTGCTTGATTTGGTTATGCATGATATACGCTTCTTGCAGTTGTGGTGACCCGCTCTCCGCAAGTGAAAAGTCAGGAGAAGATGAGGAAGAATCTTTGGCAAAACAATTCAAAACTAACCTAGCCTTCGATTGCCACCAGGGGAATACAAGATTTGATCTTTCTATTTGATCTTCTATGGTCTTTGCAAAGTAGGCAAAGCGCTTAAGACTAGCCAAATGTTCGACAAGTAGTTGCTCATGTTTTTCAAGTAATTGTAAAACATCATAAAGATCGGGTAGCAAAGAAAGCGTAGAAACGAGATGTTCTCGAAAAGATTTTCCATTTTCATCCATGCACCCTAGAGTTTCTGACAATTGTTCTACGTCTGCACGATCTGCTCGCCACTCTGCTTCTTGCCCACTGATAAAAGGTAACCGGGCTCGAAATGCACGTTGCCCACAAGGTGTAAGTGGTCTTACTACCTTCTGCATCCGCGCAAAATCAATCTGATCAATCGTAAAACCATTTAAAAATGTCATATGCATATCTACTCCATTACATCCCACACAGGCGCATTCGTTAGGGATTGAATGGATTGCTTCAATACCTGCGGATCTAATGTAACGTTGCGCGGTGATGTCGGATTGACAGTCACACCAATGAGGGGAACAGATTTACGAACAAGCAGTTGATGTCCAGCTCGCGCAAAACTGCGCCATGCATCTTCAGTAACAAATAGATGCGACGGTGTCATTGCTACCACAAATACAGGATGCTTTCGGTTTTGGAAGCTTTGTAGCACGCGATCAGTCACAGCCCCCGCATAGAGAAAGAGCCTTTGTTGATCTGTCCATGTAGCCAAGGTACGCACATCCTCTGTAAACGCACCTGCCTCATGTACATATTCGATAGAGAGTACTTCCGCATCACGTAAGTCCTGATTGCCAAAATCTAAAAGGATCTCAGCTACAAGCACACCAGCGTTTCTCATGAGCAATTGTTCAAATAGATGTTTTGGAAGAGCCTCCACGTTTAACCGGCGTAAGGCGTGTTGCGTATGTTGTGTCACTTTTGCCAATGTGCCAAGGACTGCACCTGTGGCAAGAACCACGCCATCTGACACACGTGGATTCACAGCTATCATACGTGATAGTGCACCATCCCAGAGAATATGTTCCACAGCAAATGTCTGAAAGATCCCTTGCAATATCTCTAGATGGGCCAACTGGCGAACACCCGCTAACCCAATCGTTCCCTCTCCAGTTGTCTGCCCCACCCACACTTCGCCAAAAGGAGACTCAATTCCTGTCGGCACCTTCCACGACACAGGAGCGGATGCTGCCTCCATCATAGAGATCGCTGTCGCAAAAAATGTATGTTCAGGCACCCATATCTCTGGTTTGGGTGTACCCATCAGATGATCGTGACGTTCGCCGTCAATCCCAATACTAGCTATAGCGAGACGCCGCTTTACCATTGCGGCGTCTTCGATTAAGCGATTTAGCGTTGTCGTTTTTCCAGCGTGTTTACTGACCCCGACAATCGAGAGATTGCGAACTCCTAATTGATCGATGCGTTCCCACATAGTTACCACTGCTGTACGACTCCTCACATCTTTACTTTATTCGTGATGATGTTCAACAGCACGTTTTAATCCCTTCGGTTCAAGACTGACCGCTTGATCGTGAAGCAATTTTGCGACTCCAATCGCTTCTTGACTGTGATCGTGATTACAAGACGGCGGACATCCCTTATCTTCGTAGGTTGGTTCGTGATATACAGAGATAACCCCTTCAAAGTTGCGTAAGACAACTTTGCCATGTCCTTGAGAGATCATATATTGTGGCATGACCGGAATCTTCCCACCGCCACCTGGCGCATCAACGACAAATGTCGGGATGGCGTATCCTGACGTATGACCACGTAACTCCTCCATAATTTCAATGCCCTTTGAAACGGTTGTGCGAAAATGTTCAATTCCCTCAGACAAATCACACTGATAAAGATAATACGGTCGCACGCGAATATTAACTAGCTTGTGCAATAGATCTTTCATCACATGCGTGCAATCATTCACTCCACGCAATAGTACACTTTGATTCCCCACTGGAACTCCTGCATCCACAAGCATTTCACACGATTTCTTGGCTTCTTCAGTAATTTCGTCTGGATGATTAAAGTGTGTATTGAGCCACACCGGGTGATATTTCTTTAAAATATTACACAAATTCTCCGTGATTCGTTGGGGAAACACAACAGGTGCCCGCGTACCAATTCGGATAATTTCAACATGGGGAATGGCGCGTAAGCTGGAAATGATGTATTCAAGAATGCGATCGTTTACAAGTAAACCATCTCCGCCAGAGAGTAGCACGTCGCGAATTTGTGGTGTGCGCCTGATATAGTCAATCGCAGCATCCAGTTGTGGTTTTGGAACAGCATGACCTACTTGCCCCGAAAATCTTCTGCGCGTACAGTGGCGGCAATACATCGAACATTGATTGGTGATTAAAAACAATACGCGATCTGGATATCTGTGCGTAAGTCCTGGTGCTGGTGCATCCTCATCTTCTCCAAGTGGATCTTCCATATCCCACTGTGAACGATTAAGTTCATTGGAGATCGGGACGGCTTGTAAGCGAATAGGGCAATTTGGATCTTCTGGATCCATTAACATCGCATAGTACGGCGTAATACGTAGTGGAATAGAGTCTTTCCCTGCACGACTGACCCCATTAATCTCCGCCTCCGTCAGATCAATGACTTGGCCTAGATCTTCGACCGTATCAATCGTGTGTGTCAATTGCCACTTCCAGTCATTCCATTGTTCATCGGTGATATCTTTCCATAATGGAATATCACGAAAATGGCGTTGTTTTTTCCCGTAAAGAATATCGTGTTCTTGTACACTCATACGAATACCCCTCCCAAAGTGACTACAATTTACTTACACTTTTGAACATATGCTTCCAACAATGTTGGCTCCGTTCGAACAAGTTCTAAAGCAAGGTCAGCGTGACCACGTGCATATCCATTGCCGATCATCATATCGACATCTTTTCCCAGTCCCTCTGCACCAAGTGCTGCAGTCGTAAAGCTAGTGGCCATACTAAAAAAATAAATGAGACCTCGATCTTTTGTTATCATAATAGAAGCAAGTTCTGTGCCAGGTACGCTCACACAGTTAATCGTAACATCAGCTAGATGCTCACCTAATACCGCGCTTACTGCAGCTAGTGTAGCTACTGGATCTTGGGCATTACACACGATCACATCATCTGCAAATCCAAGATCCCGCACTCCTTGCGCCGATTTTTCGGCGTATTCCAATGCAATAATCCGACCGTTATCGCCGATATTTCGTCGTGCCTGCGCAAGAACCATCATACCTGACTTACCACCTGCTCCAAGTACAACCACCGTTTGACCAGACTCTACAATCCGCGCCGTCTGCGCAGGTGCACCACACACATCAAATACTGCTAATGCTACCCGATCAGGCAGATCCTCTGGCATCTTCGCATAGATACCACTGTCAAATAAAATTGCTTTTCCTTCAATCTCGACCTGACCTGTAGACAGTTCTACATGTTTAACTGCATCTATGGTCAGCGGCGTCAGAGACAGTGAAACAAGTGTAGCAATCCGGTCGCCTACGTGTAATTCATGAGTCTTTGAAGATTCAGGACCGATCTTCTCCACCTTCCCGATCAACATGCCACCTGATCCAGTCACAGGATTGTGATGCTTACCACGCATAGTAACAATGTCTATCATTCGAGAAGCTACTGCCGTTTCATCGGCTCCAACCTCTTCTTTTATCTGATTAAAACTTGCCGAATCGATATTTAATGTACTCACTGAAATGAGTACTTCATCCAAACCACATGTCATGGTATTGTCAATCTTCCATGCTGGTTGGGGCATCGTACCCATAGGTTCGATCACTCGTGTAAGACCGTACGGATCACTCAAAATGCATAACTCCCTTCACTTACATCAACACATAATCTTAAGCAAGTTTTATGCCGCACAGAAAAGGCGAGGGACCATGGTCTCTCGCCTTTTTTCATCTTCTTCATCAATATATTATGTATTCGCATGCCGATAAATCAGCGCATACATGATAAAGGGGAACCCGAAGGTCCCCCACGCGATGGTAAGTTCGTCAGACTAGCTTTCCCTTTTCGATAGCTAAAACAGACGCGGAAACAACCGTTAAGTTGTCTTTAGCACATCCCTCCAGCTTCTCACAAAGTGGACTTTTCATCTTTCGGCGAGTGTTTCGTTTCGTTTTCCAACGCAACCACACCCTCTCATCCATCGCCTTACTATCATGTCCGAACCCGTTTTACTCTATACACTCATTTTAAAAAAGATGTTAACCCATACTTTTTGATCTTAGACTGAAGCGTTTGTCGAGGCAAATCAAGTGATCTTGCAGCCATAGCAATATTGCCTCCCGCTTCTTGCATCGCCTGACAAAGCCATTGTCTTTCTATCGCTGCCAAGCGATTCTTTAGACTCATGTCAACAGATTGGAGAACGTCATCAGGTACACTGCAAGACCATGCTGTCGGACTATTTGCCTTGGCCTTCTGTAGATAAAGTGGTAGGTGTTCACACTCAATGATCTCATCATCTGTGACAATCATAGCCGCTTCTATCGCATGCTTAAGTTCGCGCACGTTACCCGGCCAAGGTGCGTTGTATAGATACTCTAACGCATTGTGCGAAACGCCTCTTACGTGTTTATCAAATCGATGATTAAAAAGCTTTATAAAATGATCGATTAAAAGCGGTATATCTTCCCTGCGCTCATGCAGTGGGGGCAATCGTAATGTAGCCACGCGCACTCGGTAATAGAGGTCTGCTCGCAATATCCCTGATTGCACCGCATCCTCAGGGTCAATATTCATCGCAGCCATAATGCGCACATCTACTGAAATCTGTTTATTGTCTCCTAAACGGCGTACCTTTTGATCTTCCAGCACGCGCAAAAGTTTTGCTTGTAGATCAAGTGGCATGGAATTTAGCTCATCTAAAAAAAGGGTTCCCCCAGTAGCTAATTCGAACAATCCAGGACGATTCTCTGCACCTGTAAAACTACCTTTTACAGTTCCAAATAAAATCCCCTCTAAGAGCGCTTCTGGTAATGCTGCACAATTTTGTGCGATAAACGGCTTGTTTGCACGCACGCTAGCACTGTGGATTCCCTGTACCAATAGCTCTTTGCCCGTCCCTGTTTCCCCATATACAAGAACTGGTGATGAGGTACACGCGAACTTTCGAGCAAGTGCAATGACTGTTTGAACGGATGTTGCATTGGTCAATAAGTTAGACAACGTAAACTCTACTCCATTGCCTGCAGTTTGGGCTGAACCCTCCTTCGGTAACTTGGCGGCCTGTAAATTGACCACTTGTTCTGCTAAATGCTTCACTTCAGTGATATCTGCTGCAACTTCTAATGCACCTACTAGCTTCTTCCCAGAATAAACGGGAATCGTCGTATTGGATGTGTGGACTTCTTGCCCTCGGAAATTAGTATAGACTTGTTGGCGATGAGAGATTTTTTGACCCGATCGCAACACGCGAAGTAATGAACTCGTTTCCTCCGATAAGGAAGGAAATACATCCAGAACATGTCGACCAATCACTTCGTGCGGGTTAACACCGTCAAGTTTAGCTGCACTTTGATTGTAGTAAAGCGTAACACCCTTCATATCAACTCCGTGAATACCCACATCCACAACGTCCAATATTTCTGCTAACCACAGATCACAATGCTGCATTCGTTCACTCACAAGGACCATTCCTCCGGGAAAAGCACCCGCATAGCATTCACACTCCGATTGCGAACAGCACTCACGATAAACGAAGAGTCTGCCAGTTCATGCGGGCGCCCCACCTCATCGAACAAGTAAATTGATTCTGAGGCACCAACTGACGAGTGAGTATGGTCGTCACCCATCCCCGCGGCGTTCTTACCAACAGGTGCAATATAAGGATCGTGGTAGGCGTGACTTGCGGCCGTATCATAAATGGCATAATAATCTGTGGAAACGCCATACACTATTGCTTTCTTCTCCATTTTCTTCATTAACTTTTTGGCTTCTTGTTCTGATTGAACGTCCACAGCACGAAATAATTTGCGATGCAGTAATCGCTGAGAAAAGTCTCGCAAAATAGGATCTTCATGCTCAGTCCACATGTGCATAGCCGTCCACAATACTCCATCATCCAACTGTAAATAAAGTGCAAGCGATGCCTCATCATCAGGGCGTAAACGACCTTCTAGCAATGCATTTAGAGCATGAAAACCGGGAATCACTGCGTGAATTTCACTTGCCCGTTGCAAGAGTTTCTCAACCATCACTTCAGCGGCACGAGTGGTTCTATGAAAGTAGACATGCAAGTACATATAGTACCTGCACATGATGTAATCCTCTGCGATACTTTGCCCCTTTTTTAAGTCAAGTCCTACTTCTGGCTCGCCATCCACTTCTCCAATGCGCATGGCATGCAATAACCATTCCACATCAAATGTTCCATATCCAGCGCCGGTCATCAGCGCATCTCGCAATAGATAATCAACCCGATCCATATCAAGTTGACTAGATAACAGTTTCACCAACGCGCGTGAGGGTTCAAATGTTCTCTCGATCACACTCGCTACCTGTTGCGAAAGACCTGTCTGCGCGGCCTCTAACACTTGATGAACTTCTGTATGGGGTGAAAGAACGACCCCAATGGTAAAACGTTCATGACGCACATGAGTAACGCTCTCTAATGCGTGAGAAAACGGCCCATGACCAATATCATGCAAGAGCGCCGACGCAAGTGCTAAAGATCTGTGATCCTGCAGATCGCGTTGCAGTCTATTGGTGAGCGGATCTCGCCCTTCTCTTAGCGTATCTAAAAATCGCCGCATGACGTGTGCAACGCCAAGTGAGTGCACAAAGCGTGAATGCTCAGCTCCTGGATAAGCGATATTGCCAAGTCCTAATTGACGAATTCTGCGTAGTCGCTGCATTTCTTTTGTATTGATAAGATCGATGACAATCTGGTCTTCATCTTGAAACACAATCAAATTATGTACTGGATCGCGAAAACTTTTCACGCTAAGTCTCCCCGTACAAAAGACGTATAATACTTTACTTTACCAATAACCGACAATGACGTAAAGCAGGAGATAGCGATTGGATCACGAATTATTACTTAAGATAAAAGAAGAGGATGGAGAGGATGTCACACATGACTCCCTATGAAGATGAGGTACTGTCCTCGTGGTCGATAGCTTCTACAGATCCGTTCACCGTTCAGTTTATGAAGCAATTCACAAAACATACAAATCAACTTCTGCACGTTGCAGGTAGATTAACCAAACACTATCAACCGAAACTAGCCGATAAAATTGCAAAAGCCGCACGTGAAGCTATCATCACAGTACTCGATCAAGAGAGCACAGCAAGCCAGTTTACTCGAGTTGAACGAGCATTAAAAATTAGCGGCAGTTCTGCATGTACACCAGTTGAGATCCGCATGCTACCACTTGAAGTCAAAGATGATGCGTCTCATCGCCTTGCCACATCAAAGCGCCTTGCCGTCACCGCACAAGGCGCTACTGCAGGGATGCTCACATCCATCTTTAGCATGGTTCCAGGCCTTCAAGCTTTGATCGCACCCACTATTCTTGCAGATCTTTATGTAACGATTCGTATGATGGCGCAAAGTGCAGTACAGACAGGATACAGTTACGGCTATTCTCTGCACAATGCAGAGGATCTCCCCCATTTACTCGTCGCCATGTCGCCATTTACTAATGATGCTGATCTGATCACTGCCAAGATCAGTGCACACTTCGCCGTGAGACAAGCTGGATTTTCATTGACAAAATCACTTAGTGAGCCATTTTCTATACGACTGCTTGCCACTTCACTTCCAGCTGTCGGCCAATTGCTTGACATGGTCGCTACTCGTTTAGCGATTACGCTCATGGAGCAGCAAGGCACTCTTCTTATACCGATCGCAGGTGCTGCAGTACAGGGGTCCATGAACTCAGCACTCGCACACGCAAGTTATATACAAGCGCGTCGCTACTTTCAACGTCTACACTTCATCGATCGGTATGGTGAAGATTTCGAACATGCGCAACAACACATTATAGAAACCCCCACTCTAATCGCGCAATGAATGGAAGCGGCTGCTCATTTGAAAAGAGAAAAGCCGCTTCCACATCCACCTCTACGCGATTCCCCACAACGAATACGGAAAGTCTATGGGTTTCAATAGCAAATGTAAGATCACTACTGGCGACCTTGTAATATGCTTTTGTTGTCTTCCCTTCTACAAAGTCTTGCAAAGACTCTACTTCATCGCCATGTCGTGACATACGCATCGTCGGTATACTTTGATCTGACACATCGAGAAGCAGAGTCGTTGTCGTCCCCTGCATACCCTCTTGCATCTCTTTATATGTGACGCGATATCCTGCATGTGAATCCAATTCTTCAATCAGTGCCTCGCATTCTGTAACACCTGCAGCATCAGATGTAATGCGAATATAACCTCGTTCACCCATACCATTCATCCTACTCGACAAAGGTAAGCAATGCTTCACGTAAAAGTTTGGCTGCAACAATTTGCGTCTGTTCTGTCGGGTCTAAAGCGGGTGCCACTTCTACTAAATCAAACCCTACAACTTGTAGATCAGCCATCGCATGAATGGCTGCAAGCAGTTCTTTTGAACTAATACCACCTGCTTCAGCAGTGCCTGTTCCCGGCGCATAAGCTGGGTCTAGCACGTCGATATCGATAGTGATATAACAAGGTTTTTTACCGATAGTAGCGACGCTTTGCCGCAATGGTTCAAGCACATCAAAAGGATGGAAATTGGTATGAGCCCTCCCGTAGGCAAACTCCTCACGTGTACCTGAACGAATCCCAAACTGATGGATGTTTTTAGTTGGGAGAAATTCTGCAATTCTTTTAATGACAGCAGAGTGCGACATCGCCTCTCCCTCATATTCATCACGCAAGTCTGTATGCGCATCAAAATGCAAGAGTTGAACATTGGGTACACGTGAAAAAACTGCACGCACAGCACCTAATGTCACTAAATGCTCTCCGCCAAGTCCAAATGGAATCTTCCCATCATCTATCCATTTTCCTACATACTGTTCAATCATATCTATGCTGCGCATCGGATTCCCAAACGGAAGTGGAATATCACCCATATCAATATAAGAGACATCCTCCAACAGGCGATCTACATAAGGGCTATACTCTTCAAGCCCTATCGATACCTCGCGAATCCGCTGTGGTCCTAAACGCGTGCCTGGTCGAAAAGAGGTTGTCCAATCCATTGGCATTCCATAAATGACAGCCCGTGCCGCATCGTATGTATCGATGGAACCGATAAACGTATTGCCAGAGTAGGCTGGGTCAAAAGGATCTTTATGTGACCGCTCCTTCATTACTTCACCAACTCCTCTACAAATGCAGGCAAGGTAAACGCTGCACGATGCAATGAAGGTGTGTAATAGCGAGTAACCAGTTCACTTGCACGCTGTTCATCTGCAATCTGTAGGGGATCATGACGCTTAGAGCCGATAGTAAAACTCCACAAACCGCTTGGATACGTAGGGATCGATGCTAAATATAACCGCGTGATCGGAAAGATTGCGGAGACATCTTTTTGTACACGGCCGATGAGTTCACCGTGCATAAACGGTGATTCACTTTGCGCAACAAAGATGCCATCTTCTTTAAGTGCTGCGTAAATATTTTCATAAAACTCTTTTGCAAATAAGCCTACAGCAGGTCCAATAGGATCCGTTGAGTCGACAATAATCACATCATATTCCTGTTTGTGCTCTTTAACATGCGCAATCCCATCGATTACGCGCACATCGATACGTGGATCTGTGAGTGCAACTGCAATTTCTGGCAAGTATTGTTTAGAGAGTTCAATAACACGACCGTCAATCTCTGCAAGCACTGCTTTTTGTACCGTTTTATGCTTGATGATCTCTCGCATGACTCCGCCGTCACCACCACCCACGACTAGTACTTTTTGCGGGTTTGGATGTGCAGACAAGGCAATGTGCGAAATCATTTCATGATAGACAAATTCATCGCGAATCGTCGTCATTACACATCCATCTAAAACGAGCATACGACCCCATTCATTGGTATCAATTACAGCAAGATCTTGAAACTCCGTTTGTTCTGTGTGTAATGTTTTTGTGATTTTAGCTGTAATCCCATAATCAGCCGTTTGTTTTTCTGTAAACCATAGTTCCATCTCATTCCACTCTCCTTAAACAGTCCGTCCGTATTATATCATTTACGCACCTAAAATAAACAAACACGTCACATCCTCTTCATTTCTTCCCCGTTTGCTCATGTCGTGTTTGGGTGATACTGGTAACATACATTGAGGGGGGAAATAAACCTGTGAGCAAACCTCCAAAAGCCTTACTAAGACCACCCATTGAACATCAACCAGAGCTTATTAAAAAATGGTGGACACAACACCATAAACCATGGACTCACGGTACTCGCATGATCTCCTATGCTTTTCTTGGCACGATCGGCATTGGAACAGGTATCGGATATACTCTGCATCACATGCCATTACCGTCATTACTCGTTGCTCCTTCTCAAATCCTTTCTCAAGATGGTCAAGTGATCGGACAACTTTCTGACCAATCCGCGCGCATGGAAGTCCCTCTAAGCGATATTCCATTAGCCTTACAAGAAGCGACCATTGCCGTAGAAGATGCTTCCTTTTATCACCATCGCGGATTAAATTTCAAAGGGATTGGGCGCGCGCTATTGGCTGATCTTAGCGCCAGACATATCGTGCAAGGCGGATCCACAATTACGCAGCAATTAGCTAAAAATTTATTTTTATCAAGTGATCGCACGCTATGGAGAAAGCTTCAAGAAGCACTGTATGCAGTAGATCTAGAGTGGCATTATTCTAAACAAAAAATTTTAACAGACTATCTCAATGTCATTTACTACGGGGATGGAGCAACGGGTGTCGAAGCTGCAGCAGAGCTGTATTTCGGAAAATCCGTTACACAATTAGACCTTGCACAATGTACACTTCTCGCTGGATTACCAAAAGGACCTAGCATTTATTCTCCATTTATCGATGAAGTCGCAGCAAAAGAGCGTCAAAAGCAAGTACTACAAGCCATGGTGCGCGCTGGATATCTTACGCAACGTGCAGCACACGCCGCTTTTATTGCTCCACTCCATTTTGCACACCGCACACATGAACAAGTGTTTGCTCCATATTTTATGGATGCAGCTGCAACGGCTGCACAAGACACGCTACATGTACAAAAAGGTGCTTTCTATCGCGGTGGCCTCTCTATTCGATCGACACTTGATATCCCATTGCAAAAAGCACTTGATCAGGCTATTTCACGCGATATGCCTGCAACAAGTGGATTACAGGTAGCTGCAATCGTCATGGATCCCACGACTGGAGCTATTAAAGCATACACTGGAGGAAAAAATTACACTGCAAGCCCATATGATCGCGTTCATGCTATGCGACAACCTGGTTCTGTATTTAAACCATTTGTCTATACTGCTGCACTCGATAACGGATACACAGTGGCTATGCACATGAAAAGTGCACCGACTACCTTTCACTACGATGGCACTCGTGCATACACTGTACACAATTTTGCTGAGGACTACTCTTACGGTCAAATTGACATGAAACAAGCCATTGCACACTCTGACAATATATTTGCAGTCAGTACAAATCTACATGTTGGTCCCAAGCGAGTGATCGATGTCGCCAATCGGTTTGGCTTACCTGACAATATGCATCCCTATCCTTCTCTCGCACTAGGCGTATTTCCTGTCTCTGCCTATGAATTAGCGCGAGCTTATGCTGTCTTTGCTAATGGGGGATATCTTGTACAACCGCATTATTTCACGGCAATTACCGATCCAACGGGTCACTATCTAGCACGAGCCACTCCATCTAAATTACTTGTAGAGTCTCCGGTCACCTGTTATATCATGACTGACATGCTACAAAGTGTTATGCAACCCGGAGGAACTGGTTATCGTGTAAAACACATGATTCCAGGTACTGTCGCGGCTAAAACAGGCACAACTGATACAGATGCCTGGATTGTTGGATATACCCCACACACTGTCTGTGCAGTCTGGGTAGGCTATGACCATATGCGCCCCATCAATTCTGTCGAGTCACACATAGCCGCTCCAATCTTTGCATCTGTTATGAAGGCAGCATTTGCAGAGAATCCACAAGGTTCCTTTATTCAACCTACAGGGGTAAGTAAAGTAGGAATCGACCCACAAACGGGGCAAAGAGCAACATCACAATGCCCTATAGTAGAACAAGACTTTTTTGCTGCTCATACAGAGCCATTGAGTAGCTGTATGCTACACCCTGAGCCGACTATCGGCATTGGACAACGCATGCAACAAATGATTCAATCTTTTTGGCATCTCATAGGAAGGTAAGTGTCTTGTGTATGCTACAATAAAGCGTAACTATTTAGACATAGGGTGTGAGAGAATATGCTCAATTTATCAAAACGCGCGCGTAGCATTTCTCCTTCAGCTACGCTATCGATTGATACAAAGACCAAGGAACTCATTGCAAGTGGCGTGGACGTGATTAATCTCAGTGTAGGTGAGCCTGACTTTCATACGCCAGATCAAGCATCACTTGCGGCAATCTCAGCGATAACCAAACATTTCACAAAGTACACGGCAGTAAATGGCATCGTGGAACTCCGTCAAGCTATCGCAAAAAAACTTTTGGAAGAGAACCATCTCCAATATACTGCCAATGAAATCATTGTTTCTACTGGTGCTAAACAATCACTTTTTAATATCTTTATGACAATTCTTGATCCACTTGACGAAGTCTTATTGCCCACTCCCTACTGGGTGAGCTACCCGGAACAAATTGCGCTTTGTGATGGCATACCTGTTCCTCTAGTAACCAATGAATCTACCCAATTCAAGATTACACCCACGCAACTAGAACAAGCTATTACACCTAAAACAAAAGCAATCTTACTTAACTCACCTAGCAACCCAACAGGTGCAGTTTATACGTCCTCAGAATTACACGCACTCGCAGAGATATTAAATAAACATGATTTATACGTCATTAGTGATGAGATTTACGAACAACTCACCTATGGAGTGGCACACGAAAGCATCGCAGGTCTTCCTGGTATGCGTGATCGCACCTTTGTAGTCAATGGATTTTCAAAAACATTTGCGATGACCGGATGGCGTGTCGGCTATGTTGCTGCTTCAGAACAATTGGTACGTGCAATGTCTAGCTTGCAATCTCATACAACAGCCAATCCATCTTCCATATCACAATGGGCGGCACTCGGTGCACTCGGTACATTTAACCTACAAACAGTAACAGAATACCGTGCACGTCGAGATTTTGTTGTAGCTATGATGAGTTCATTTGATGGCATTCAGTGCATACAGCCTGAAGGTGCATTTTACGTTTTCCCAAATGCTGCAGGGGTCGTATCAAAGAGATATACCAGTGCACATGGTGATTCCTGTGTAATCAAGTCAGTCGATCACCTCTGTGAGCTTTTACTCACTGAAGCCCACATAGCTGTGGTTCCAGGAACAGGATTTGGTGCACCAGATAACTTCCGTATATCTTACGCCACTTCATTATCCCAATTAGAACTTGCAAACAAGCGTTTGAAAACCTTCTTTAACCAAGTAGAATAGTCCTCACCATCCCATTCCCACCTTCATATGATGTGACAGAATGTCATGGATATGGGGGTGGGTAACTCATGACACAAACAACCAATGGAAAACGACAAACCAACGAAAAACGAGTACATCGTTTACAAGATCAGTTGCAACAACTAGATCCACAAACGCCATTTTATGCACGTGAACGGGATCTTTTGACACGTGAGTTACAACTGATGAAGGCGCAAACTCCACGTACACGCAGTACAGGGCAACAAAAAGCCGCTGGGACAGGTGCCAAAAAGAACGCACCTGCCGGTAAAAAAAACGCATCTGGAAAGAAACGGACAGCTTCTTCTAAGGCTATCACCAAAAGCACTCCATCAGACTCGGTTGGACATGGCCTAGGCGACATGCTTTCGCCAAAGAATTTCAAAGAATCCATGAATACAATTTCGACATTACGTGGTTGGTCAAAGCAAGTAGCGAAGTATGTACATCAAGCGGACAACTTACTTGACACTTTATTCATTACCGCCAACTCACTTCAGGAATCTGGAGTGCTAAAGAAATTATCAGAAACAAAGGGTAAGAATCTTAGCACTGGAGATCTGACAAGCATTCTGATGGCGCTCATGAATTCACCACTTGGCAACACTGTATTTAAAAAGCTTGGCGGCAATGACAGTGCATCAGACGAATCTAAGTCTGCTGACTCATCTGAAATAACGCCTGTTAGTGAGACGCCTGCTCCTGCATTACCTGCACCCTCAGCGAATACAACGCAACAATCAGCGACACAAGTATCTCGTGTACCATATCCTCCACAAGGATTCCCCTACGGTGCCCCTCCTGGTTCAGGATCGCCTGTAGCTCCGCCTCCTTATGGCATGCCACCAAACGGCAGACCAATGTAATTGGTCTGCCGCTTCTTTATTTTCATCTGATCCTTAGTGGCCATAAGAACATAAAAAGTCACACCCCTATCGCATGGGCGTGACGTGACATTTACTTTACAAATTTTTTAATTTCTTTGATGGTCTTTTCATCCACATTGCTTCCACCATACTTTTTTGCAATCTCTTCGACTGAAACATTGGGACCTTTTTCACCTGCATTTTTTGTAACATCTGAGTACGCATTCATGAAAGCATCAATTCTACGTGGATCTACTTTAACGCCAATATCCTGGGCCAAATTTTGTGTGAGATCACGCACCACATCTGGATCTTTCCATTGCTCTGGTTTCATCTCTTTCACGCGTTTTAATGCGTCGAACAGATTGTGTTTATCCATCCTCTTAATGTTGTCCTTCAAAGCATCAAGTGAACCTGTTGGTGTACCAGTAGCTGGATTGATAGCCGATGGAGGCGTGCTTGCCCCTGTTGTTTGCGATTGAATCGCCGTCATACGCGCTTTATCAGCTGCTGCTGCTGGTTTGCGCGACTTTGCTTGGCGCTTTGGTGCTGCTGAACGCTTTACATTTTTTGGCATGTTTTATCCTCCGATCATACAAGGTTAACAGTGAGACTATACCGTACACCATATGACATCACTGTTATATCCGTGTGGGCTGATCGGGTATAAAGGCATACAAATTTACTATTGAAGAAGATCGGATAATCATCTATATTCCGCACGAGTGGAATTTTTTAGCTCCGTATAAAGTACAACCACAATTGCCCCGACCGTGTTACAGACGATAGGAATAGGATACACAATGACATTGATAGAAAAGGATCGGTGATTATGAGGCATCTAACGGTATATGGGGATTCCATAGCAGCCGGTTACGGTGCGCCGCCTGGACAAGGATTTGTACCTCGTCTGGCATCACTTGCGGCACAAAAAAACCACAATCCTGCTCTTCCCTATTTTAATTTTGGTCAATCTGGAATGACGACGTTTGCCTTACAAAGTGCGTTTCACCATAATGATGCTTGGATCGGTGGGTTACATCGAGCCACGACTATTTGTGTGCTTATTGGCGGAGATGACATCATTGATGATCTACCCATCTTATTGTCACGCAATAAGCAAGCCATAGAGAAGGCGTTAGTAGCAAGCGTTATCGCCTATCGTGCTATGCTTCTCGACATTCGTCGCCAAACTAAAGCACCTCTTGCTGTTGGCACCATTTATAACCCTTATCCAGGAACAGCACTCGCAGAGACTGCTATCAGTACGTACAATGAAATCGTAGTTATTCCTGCTGCACAGGCTACAGGTGCCAGCATTGCCCCCATCCACTCTGCGTTTGCAGGCAACCAAGCAGGACTCATTGATGGGTATAGCACAGGTATCGCGGGCCAGCCAGGCCGTAATGGGGTTGCCTTTCCCATTCACCCAAATACTAGGGGACATCAGGTCATCGCTGAAACATTTGCTTCTGTCATTCCTTAAGCAATAAAAGATGAGGGAAGCCTAGCATTAATCATGCCCGCTTCCCTCGTACTCTCTCTTCTTATAGAGGTTGTTCAAAAAGGGGGCAGGCTCTTATAAATGATACAACCCAGAAAATTTCTGTTGTAAGTAAGAAACTAACGGTTTAGCATCAATTGTTTCACCCGTAGCCTGCTTAAGGATTTCTGCAGGTTTTAAAAGGCTCCCATACTGATGAATATTTTGTCCAAGCCATTCCCTAATCTCTAGTAAACGGCCATGTTTGATACGATCCTTAAAATCTGGTAAATCTCGCTCAATTGCTTGTGTAAATTGTGCCGCATAGATATTCCCTAACGCGTAGGATGGAAAATATCCAAACATACCTCCAGACCAATGCACATCTTGCAATACGCCTTCAGCATCATTTCGTGGAGTAACACCCAAATTAGTCTTCATGCTTTCATGCCACAGTTCTGGCAAATCTTTTACAGATAGAGTATTTGCAATGAGTCCCTTTTCCATTTCATAACGCAACATGATATGCAGGTTATACGTAACTTCATCTGCCTCAATGCGAATCAGTGATGGACGCACAGCATTAATGGCGCTATAAAATTCATCAAGTGTTACATCACCTAATGACTCCGGGAAATAGGATTGTAAATCTCCATAATAACATTGCCAGAATTCATAACTTCGTCCAATCGTATTTTCCCAAAAACGCGACTGTGACTCATGAATACCCATAGAAGTGCCCATATGCAAAGGAGTTCCTATCAAATCGCTAGAAATCCCCTGTTCATAAAGAGCATGACCACCTTCATGAATCGAGCCAAACATCGCTGCATTAAAAAAATGTGGATAATAATGTGTGGTAATCCTTACATCACCCGGTGCAATACCTGTTGCAAATGGATGTGCAGTTTCATCCAGACGACCTGACTGAAAATCATAACCCATCTCGCGTAAAATAAACTCGCTAAAGGCCTTTTGTTTCTCCGGATCATAAAATCGTTCTAAAATTTCAGTGTGTATATGTGGTTTTGCTTCGATTTTATTCAGCAAGCTTACTGTGTCCTTGCGCAACCCAGAGAATAGCTCATCTAGTATCGAGACAGTCATGCCTACTTCATACTGGTCCAAAAGCGTATCATATGGATGATTTTCATAACCCCAATCATCGACAAATTCACGGGTCATATCCACAATACTTTCAAGAAAAGGTGCAAAAGTAGCAAAATCATTATTTTCTCGTGCAACTTCCCATACAGATTGTGCCTCCGATGTTAATGCAACAAATGCCTCATAACGATCAGGAGGAATTTTTTTACTGCGATCAAATGTCCGTTGCGACTCCTCAACAAGACGCAGCGTAATGGGGTCTAACTGTTCTGTGTGGCTTCCTAATTGATCAAGAAACTGTTCCATCTGCTCTGACACGCTCATTCGGAAGGCTTCACCTGACAGGGTTGCAATCGCTTGCGACCTTCCGACAATTCCGTTTTTTGGCATATGCGTGCGTGCATCCCATTCGAGCAAGGCAATTGCACTATGATAATCTGCCATCTTCTTAAGATATGATCGAAACTGCGGGATGAGCTCTTCATGATTCACGCACATACACCCTTCCTATTTGAGTCCATGCCTATCATATCACGTTTATTTGTGATACGGAGAACCAGAAGAAATACGAAAGCTCCGATATATTTGCTCAAGTAAAATAATGCGTGCCATTTGATGTGGGAATGTCAGCTTTGACATAGAAAATTTCATCTGTGAGCGCTCTAAAACAGCCGTACTAAATCCATGTGAACCTCCAATCAGAAACACGTAACGGCCATGCCCATGTGAAAATACCGATTGAAGTTGATCTGCAAATTGCTCTGAACTATAGGTGTCTCCGCGCACATCGAGAGCTATGACATAATCTCGTTCTTTCAGCTTAGACAGAATTCGCAAACCCTCTATCTGTTGAATACGTGAAGGATCTATATCATCTGCTTCATCAGCGACTTCGATCATAGATAAAGAAGCGTAGGAGAGTAACCTTTTGAGATACTCTGCCTGCGCTTCTTTCCAGTACTTTTCTTTTAGTTTTCCAACAGCAATTACCACGATTTGCACAAAAGCTCTCCCTTGCTACATCTGTTAGATATTCAACGCGCTAGCCAGACTAATTACCCGCTCCGCCAAATGGATCTAGCGGATTAATGCCACTACTTCCTCCTGAAGAAGACCCTGGTGCAGGCGAACTCGAAGCAGTATTGGACGGTGGAGGCAATTCACCAAGTTTAATCTTCAAATTTTCTTTTTGCTGATCTCTATATACAGTAACTGTAACCACTTGCCCAGGTTGAAAATCCTTCCAAAGAATAGAGCGCAATGATGTGATCCCTGTCACCTTGTGACCATCTACCGCAATAATGACATCACCGTGCTCTAACCCACTTGCCTTCGCACTTGCACTCATTACGCTAACAACCCAGACACCATAATCTACTGGAACATTAGGTTGATATTCCGATGGCACAGCTGATAGTGATTCGCCTTCAACCCCAATGGCAGCATGAGTCGCATGACCAGTTGCTAAAATTTGATCGACTATGGTGCGAACTTCATTGATGGGTATCGAAAAACCCATACCTTCAAATCCATGCGCAACAATTTTTGAGTTATTAATGCCAATGACCTGACCCAAAATATTACATAATGGGCCCCCACTATTTCCTGGATTAATCGCTGCATCTGTTTGCAATTCCGTCTGTTCCCCGATCACGTTGCCAGTGGCCTCATCAATAACTGGCATGGTACGTTGTGTCGCGCTGATCACCCCTGTGGTCACCGTATCTGCAAAGTCCAACCCTGCTGGATTGCCGATAGCAATTGCGGGCTCGCCAACTTGTAAAGTAGCGGAATTTCCAAACTGAGCAACATCCCCTGGTTGAATATAAGATGATGGGACTTTTAGCACGGCGAGATCCGTATACGGATCATACCCCACCACCGTAGCATAGACATGGTACTTTTTATGAATTACCACTTCGACCTTTGTCGCACCTTGAACTACATGATAATTCGTGACGATATACCCTTTGGAGCTAAATATGACTCCAGAGCCAACCCCTTCTTCTTGCAAGGATGTACTCGTACTTCCGGCATTCGCCATCATTTGATAATTGACTACCCCTACAACAGATGGGCGAACTTTCTTAACTGCTTGCACCACAGCATCATTGATCTGAACAGTCACAGGTTGCAAGTTGTGATAACTCATATTTTCAAGGTTGGCATTTGCAGCAGTGGGTGATGCAATGATATTCGCCTCAATCATCATCGGAACTGCAGCCATCGTAGTGACTGATCCAATCACTGCAGATACAACGACTACTGCTATCCACCTTAGTAGTGAGCTTGAACCCGGCCCGCGATTTTTAGCACTTCGAAACTGACCGTCATCATAAAAACCCATTTCGGTTCCTCCTCATCCTGCTAATGGCGTAATTACACCGGCTGAGACAAATTATACCCATTAACTATAAATCAACTCAATCCATTTCTTATCGATGTCACATAACCTTAACTTGCTATTGTCACATACTAACCAAAATTACGAGTTCATAATCATTGATTGCTCATTGCTGTTCACTAAGTAATATCTTGTATCATTTGTTCTAGCTTTTCAGGCCCCGATGAAGTAACCAGCTGAGTTGGTCGATCAGGATAGGTTACACATAACTTAAGACCCCGCTCGACAACGACGGGGAGATGTGCAATGGATTGCTGAACCACCTTGTGTGCTAAAGTTGGACGATTATTTTCTTTACTCAAATGTGCCAAATACACTGATGCAGTGTCATCCGTAACCACATCACATAAATAATCACCAGCACTATCATTAGATAAATGTCCCTTATCGCCTAAAATTCGGCGCTTTAAATGCCATGGATAAGGTCCGGTTCTCAGTAAATCAATATCGTGATTAGCCTCTAAAATATACGCATGTGCACCTTGAGTGACACTCCGAATATGATCGCTAGCATAGCCAAGATCGGTCGCTAACACAAGTTTTTTACCGTTGGCATATATACTAAAACCGAGTGGTTCTTCTGCGTCATGAGATAAAGCAAAGGGCTCAAGTACAAACTCTCCTAAAGAAAAAGGTATATCTGCTCGTATCATACGAGCGATTACCTGTTCTTCGTCTTTCCAAAAATGAACAATCTTACTCCACGTTCCTTGGGACGTATAGATCGGAACTGAACATTTGCGCATAAGCGATGCCAGTCCTCTTACATGATCGCTGTGCTCATGTGTAACAATAATTGCATCAAGTGTCTCCATGTCTATCTCTATGTCAGAGAAGGCTGCCTGCAGTTGACGAATTCCTACACCGGCATCGATTAAAATATTGGTTGAACCAGACCTTACAAAGACCGCATTCCCTGTACTGCCGCTCGCTAAAATACTAAACTGCAGCTCAGTTGAATTCAATTTTCTCCAACTCCCACTTCACCCGTAAAGGCATTCACTTGAAAAGTCCCGAGATCCGATTGTATCCACCATACTGGCGTCAGGATCCAGACCTTTGGCAGTTGAATGGGCGAATCATATCCCAAAACAACACTTCGGATTGTATTATCCTCGTTTACCTGTGCCTTGTCCATAAAAAGTGAAACTGCAAGCAATGCATTAGCCGCACTAATCACAGAACGCGGCTGTTGCACAGGAATGACTGATATATATTTTTGGGAATATCCTAGAATCCTTCCATTCATGAGTGTGACTTTTAATTGGGCGTTAAACATACAATATCCATCCATTTGTTGGTCAAATACTGCTATCTGGTGGCCCGACATATACTCCCACCTGATAAACTTATACTCACCAAAATGGTACGCTCGCAAAGCAAGCCATCGTTTTAGTTGATCCAGAATTGGGAAACGCGTTGACAGGGTAGGTTTACCGTATGTACTAAACACGAGTTGCAAAACACCTGATTGAGTTTCAATAAAAACTGCAGATGGAAGCCTGATCTCATGAGCATTCACTTCATAGGAAATCACTTGGCTTGGTTGTAATTGAAGCGCTGAAGCAGCCACAGCTTTAAACGTGTCATGCATATGAGATGCAGCAAGTAACGTCATCACAGCAGGTTCACCAGACGGAACAATAGCCTTCACTAGGACATGATGAGAAGCCAGTGACCTTCTGACGTTGGCTAATTGATCTGAATACGGTTCCTGATATATCCCCACTGCATTTTGTAACGTCCACCACTGGTCAACCAGAAATAAGTTAAGCGCGAAAAACACAATAATAAGTAGCGTTTTAACTTTTCCAAAGTCCATGGTGTCACATCCCCATTCCGTGAAACAACTTACCCGTTCGTGCATTGAAATACAGTATATCTGTGCCATTGACTACCCGATATACAGGCACCAATTGTACCTCATTGAGAGTCTCTAATTTTGATCCGTATCCTAAGGTAATTGAATGTACATCTTGCAGGTGCAGTGATTTTAACACTTGCAATAGCTGCGCACCTGAAAGAATGTGCACCTCCTGCTCGGCTACTTCAGACTGCAAATAGGGCAATAACCTTTGTACTTGGCTAACTTCCCCATTGGTTAAATGGATGGCAATGCGATTTAACTCACTAAAAAGTGGCCATCCGTTATCTTCTTCACAAAACAGCAATTGCACCTTCCCTAACTTCGGATATTGCAATACTTGCTGTAAAACCTCATGTCCAACGAATCCACCGTGACTATCGAGGAAGGGAACTGCTTCAGAAAGCGCCTCGTATGAAGTCTCATGATATCCCTGCAGAGGGAACTCAGGTGCCTGATAATACAGTTCAAATCCCAACGAATGTCGAATCAGTTGAACCTCACGTGTACCATCTGTATATACAGAAGTCTTGGGATTGATCGATAAGCTTTGAATCAGAGAGGGATCCCTAAAAAATGAATTAACAATAGGCATGGGTGAAGGATCAGCAAGAATCCAAGTCTGTGTACGCATCGTTAGTGAATCATAGGGTAGATTCACGATCTGATGATCAAAAGTCAGTTGCGCATACGGAACTGACTCATCGTTTGGCGTTAATGCACTTGCTAAATCTGTTGAAACGCCTGTCAATTGTATACGGTATACTCCTTCTTGCGTCTGAAAATATACTGACCACTTGCCTGATCCAGGACCTGGAGTTAAATAAATAAGACCACTTGCAAAGGATTCGCCATTTGCATTAAACGTGGGCAGCGCATAGGACCACAGAGAACCATCTGATAACAATTGTCCAAAATCAAGTGCAATATATGGACCGTGAGAAGGCGGCAGGATAAATGTGCTTTCATTTACCACACCTTGAAATTGCACTTGTGCCTGCTGCAGTGATTCCAGAATAGCTTGTGCGGTTTGGCTCTCCCCACTTAACCGAAACAACTCATTGTCATTGGTCCAAATCCATATCGCGCTTGGCTTAACAAAATCGCTCACCAATCGCTCATGACCATATAGGGGACTTGAGAAGAAATGTGATCGCCCTACCACGACGTCAGTCGGAGTTCCATTCCACACGATGACAGAAAAAACGACGCTGACAATGACCAGTAAGGTTAACGCAAATGTTTTTATGTTTTCCTTCAGGCGATGTGGTTTCATATCTACTCACGATCCCCCTCATAGCGCGGAAGTGTGATGACTACCCTAGTTCCTTTTCCAAACTCACTATGCACATCAATGGTTCCACCATGTGCTTGAATAATTTCCCGAGCAATAGAAAGGCCAAGGCCAGTCCCCCCCAACTGCCGAGAGCGAGCTTTATCTACCCGATAAAACCGATCAAAAATATGTGGCAGTTCTTGTGCAGGAATCCCTGATCCCGTATCTTTTAGCGTCAGAACGACGTGTTCAGGATAGGAATCAACCTCTGCTTGTATACTTATCGTCCCATGCTTTGGCGTGTACTTTAAAGAATTGGATACTATATTATCGAGAACCTGATCAATCCTATCGCGATCCACTTGAACTAATGCATTTTCTTCTACTTCTGTTATGAACTGTACTTCGGATTGAAAAACAATTAACGCAAAGCGTTCTGCCAAACGTTGAACAAGTTCTTCTGTGGAAATGACTTCTTTTCGCAAAACTTCATACCCTGAATCAAAACGCGATAACTGCAACAAATCCCGTATTAACCGAATCATGCGATCGGTTTCCCGATTGATCACTTGCAGGAAGTTCTTCGCTAATTCCACATCCTCAACTGCTCCTTCAAGAAGTGCTTCTCCATAACTTTTAATCGTTGTCAGAGGCGTTCTCAACTCGTGTGAAACATCTGCAACAAATCGTTTGCGCGATGCTTCTAGAATCGTCTCTTCTGTTACATCTCTCATCACATAGACATGTCCATTTTTCTCTTCAAATTCTGCATCTAGTTCCTCTGATACGATGCGATTCGATCGTTCTTTCGGATAGAGGGCCATAATCGATATGGCTAGAAACCTTGTATGCACTTCAACAATCTGTGCGGACTCGCGAGTAAATACTTCAGGCAGTAAGTCGGATAGTTTATTCCCAATAATTGATTGATCAACCTGCAAATAATGCATGGCTGCAGGATTAATCAATAAAATATTGCCATGACCATTTGTAGCAATGACGCCATCGCTCATGGTAGACATGACTGCTTGTAATCGCCGTTTTTCCTGTTCTGTACTCAACAAAGATTGCTTTAATCGGCGTGTCAACATATTAAAAGTGGCACCTAATTCTCCAATTTCATCATTCGAGTAGATTTCAACCACTTGATCAAAATCCCCTCCAGCCAGCGCTCTGGCTGTTCTCGTAATCGCAGTTATGGGACCTGTAATCGTTCGAGCAATAATTCCTGCTAACACTGCAGTTAAAACCAGTGCAAGAAGGGTACCAGTAGCAAATATAATAATGACTCGGGAGATCGAGTGATAGATCGAATTCATGGGTGCTACTAACTCCACTGCTCCCTTAATTCTGCTATGAATGCGAATCGGCACAGCGAGATACAAATACCGTTGGCCATTTTGAGGATTTACTGCAATTTCCTCAGTCTTTAACCCCAATAATGCACCAGTTACTTCAGGATCAACTCGCTTTTGACCTGTGATATAAGGATTGCCTGATGTTCCAATCACAATGCCATCCTTATCAAGAATGTACACAGTTGCACCAGAAATCTCTGAAATAGGCTGCAAGATGCTGTGCAAGTTATGTTTGCTATGTGCAGGACCTAACGATAAAGGAAGTCCTACTACATTAGCCAAAAGTTGCGCTTCATGCGTAATCGTTTTTGTATAATTGTCAACAAAATAACGATTCAACGATTGAATAAAGTAGGCCCCAATTAACTCCATCGCAAATAAAATAAGCAGTAAATATACGATGGTCAACTTCGTTCGAACACTCTGCCACATCATCTGCTTCACCTATGTCCGACGAAAGAGGTATCCTGCTCCTCTACGTGTCAAAATAAACACGGGGTTACTAGGATCTTGTTCTAATTTCTCTCGCAATCTCCGTACAGTCACATCTACCGTTCGCTCATCTCCAAGATAATCATAGCCCCATACATCTTGTAAAAGTTGTTCTCGCGAGTAAACAACGCCTGGATGACGTGCCATGTATAAAAGAAGCTCAAATTCACGATGAGTTAACACAATTTCAATGCCATCACGAAACACTTGCATTGTTTTTGGATCAATCATCAATCCATTAAAACTGAGCTGCTCTTTGCGACTTACATCCCCATCATCTTGTACAGAAATCTGTCGACGCAAATTTGCCTTTACACGGGCAAGTAATTCCCTCGCACTAAACGGTTTGGTAACATAGTCATCTGCTCCAAGCTCTAATCCAAGCACTTTATCTAACTCTGCATCACGAGCCGTTAGCATGATAATAGGTATATTAGAAAATTGTCGCACCTCTTTGCATACCTCAAACCCGTCTTTTTTAGGTAACATAAGATCCAACAGAACGAGTTCTATCGCCTGCGCTTGGTTTTCTATTAACTGCACAGCTACTTCTCCATCTTCTGCTACAGTAACGCGATATCCGGCTTTTTCTAGCTGAAAACGCAAGATATCCGCAATTGGTTCTTCATCGTCGACAACTAATATATGATGCATCATCCATCAACCTTTCGAGTTGTAGAGACTCTTATGTACGAAAAGAGGGTACATGTATATGGTATGTAATCTATCCTAAAATAACAAGAGCGTGATACCCTCATCTTTATGATGATGATACCACGCTCATTATGGCGGAACTGACGGGATTCGAACCCGCGATCTCCTGCGTGACAGGCAGGCATGTTAGGCCACTACACCACAGTTCCATATGGTGGGCGATGACGGTCTCGAACCGCCGACCCCCTGCTTGTAAGGCAGGTGCTCTCCCAACTGAGCTAATCGCCCTTCTTTTACCTTGCTCGCTGCTTTTAAAGCAGCAATGACCCCAAGGGGATTCGAACCCCTGTTCCCACCGTGAAAGGGTGGTGTCTTAACCGCTTGACCATGGGGCCACGATGAGCCATGCTGGATTCGAACCAGCGACACCCTGATTAAAAGTCAGGTGCTCTACCAGCTGAGCTAATGGCTCAAAAGAGCACGTGAGATAATATATCACGTTCACGCGCACTTTGCAAGTCTTAACATGCTTATTTCTAAAAAACTTTCAAAATCTCAACAATGCGATCGCGATCGGCCCCAGTGCCAAATAATGCAATCTTAGCTCCAGTCAATTCTTCCAGACGCCGCAAATAATTCTGTGCATTTACAGGCAACTCATCAAATGCATGCACGTCGGCAATATCCTCGTGCCATCCAGGTAAAGTTTCATACTCCGGTTGACATTCCCGCAATGCCGAAATACTCGCGGGGACATGAGTAATTATCTCACCACGTAACCTATAGCCCACACATATCTTCAGTTCATCCAACCCAGTTAAAATATCTAGTTTCGTTACAGCAATAAAATCAATCCCACTGACTCGGCGCGCATGACGTGTCACTACACTGTCAAACCACCCAATTCGACGTGGTCTACCAGTCGTCACTCCGTATTCATGCCCAGCTTCTCGAATCTTTGCACCTAGTTCATCAGCGAGCTCCGTCACAAATGGGCCTTCACCTACACGTGTATTATACGCTTTTACGATTCCGACAACCTTTTCAATTTTAGATGGACCAACACCTGTACCTACGCTTGCTCCTCCTGCAACTGGGCTTGATGCAGTTACATATGGATAGGTGCCGTGATCTTGGTCAAGCATCGTAGCTTGAGCACCTTCAAACAAGACATTTTCACCGCGTACAAGTGCATCATCAAGCACAACTGACGTATCCATCACATATTCTTTCAGGCGCTCACCATATGAAAAATACTCAGCAAAAATGTCCTCAAGAGAAAATTCATCTGAACCATAATATTGACGAAATAATTGGTTCTTCTCAAGCAAATTTTGTTCTAACTTGGCTTTAAAATCTTCTGGCTCAAGTAAATCAGCCATCCGAATCCCAATCCGAGCAGCCTTATCCATATAGGCAGGGCCTATACCCTTCCGTGTGGTGCCAATCTTACTTTGACCTTTACGTTCTTCTTCTAGCTCATCAATGCGGATGTGATAAGGTAAGACTACATGCGCACGATCACTGATAGCCAATTGTCCCATTTCAATTCCAAGCGCTTTTACATAGTCAATCTCGTCTAATAATGCTTTTGGATCAATGACCATACCGTTCCCTAAAATGCATTGTTTATCTTTGTATAAAATACCTGAAGGAAGCAAGTGCAGATCAAAATTTTGTCCTTGTAAGCGAATCTGATGACCTGCATTATTACCACCCTGATAACGAACGACTACTTCTGCCTGTTCAGCTAAATAGTCCGTTACTTTACCTTTGCCTTCGTCTCCCCATTGCGTTCCAACTACAACGACAGTCGCCATTTAGCATCTCTCCTAAGAATCCTCAATCGAGCTCTTGAGACAGGTGGCATCCATAAAAGCCTCCCTGAGTGTAGCAATGAGCAAACAGTGTGTCAATCATAAATTACGAACAATAACCCTTGTAATTATATATAACGTTCGGTTTATCCGTTTTTGGGAACCACCACATACAAAATAGTGGGATTATCGACAATCTCACTATACTGTTGTAATTGCATTGCAAGTGACTGTTCCGGATTCATCGGATTGAGTACAGGATACTTAGCTAAATTGAATAAGGGTGGGCCAAACCACCATGGTTTATAAACAACATATGCTTGCGCATGTGTGAGCTGCCCCACTTGCATATACGCTGGAACATCATATACAACTGCACATTTTGCCCAAAAAGAAACGGTTACAACAATCATCAGAAAAACGGTCATATACACAGCACGTCTCATACCCCTCACAAAACGTAGCCAGCGTAATTTTCGCAACCGTCTCCCTCTACGCACCGAACTAGATCTTCCCAAATACTCTCGTTGACGCGGTGCTTTGACTGCATTGGCATGAAAGTACTCTACAACTTTTGGAGAAGGCGCGAGTGGTGACAGCAAATAGGCAATAACCCACATGAAGGTCAAACGCGGCTTCTTGTGTGCCATACGCCTAGAAACATAGCCTATTTCCCACTGATCTTTCGAAGGATGATTGGAAGAGTCCTCAGTATTTAATTGGTCTATTGAATGTACTACCATACGATCTCACCGCGCTGTTTTTTCGAGTGACACAAATTTGTTGTAATTTTTCAGAAAAACAAGTTCTACTTTGCCAGTAGGACCATTTCGCTGTTTCCCGATGATCACTTCTACAATATTTTTCTTTTCCGACTCTGGATCATAGTAATCGTCTCTGTAAAGAAATCCAACTACATCTGCATCCTGTTCAATACTTCCCGACTCACGAATATCAGATAGCATAGGTCGTTTATCTTGACGTTGTTCCACTGAACGGCTCAACTGGGATAAGGCAATAATTGGTACATCCAATTCACGCGCAAGCCCTTTGAGAGAACGAGAAATCTCTGATATTTCCTGCTGTCTATTGTCTGTGCGACCTCTACCGTGAATCAGTTGTAGATAATCTACAACAACTAACCCAAGACCCATCTCTAGCTTTAATCGACGAAGGCGTGAGCGCATCTCAGCAAGCGTAATTCCAGGACTATCATCGATAAATATAGGCGCTTCAGACAGGGACGCAATCCCCATCGATAATTTTGTCCAGTCTTCATCCACTAATTGCCCTGTACGCAATACTGTTGCATCAATATTGGCTTCAGCACAGATCATTCGCTGAACTAATTGTTCCTTTGACATCTCTAAACTAAAGACAGCCACCGTCTCACCCGATCGTACGGCAGCGTTTTGCGCGATGTTGAGCGCAAAAGCAGTTTTCCCAACCGAGGGACGAGCAGCAAGAATAATTAAATCCGACCTTTGAAACCCAGCGGTCATTCTATCAAGTTCTGCATAACCAGAAGATACACCAGTAAGTGCACCCTTATGATGATACAGATGCTCTACTCGCTCATAGGCTTGCATAAGGACATCGCGGATCGGTACAAAACCACGATCTGAACGCGTCTGTGATAGAGCTAATATCCGCCGTTCTGCTTGATCAAGTAGATCTCCTACATCTTCCGTTCCTGCATAGCTTGTCGATGCTATCTCAGTTGTTACACTAATCAATCGCCGTAACATGGCACGGTCTGCCACAATTTCAGCGTGGTATTCTGCATTTGCAGCAGTCGGTATCGATTGTGCAAGCCGAATAATATACTCGACTCCACCTGCCTCTTCTAGCTTCCCTTGTGCTTGTAGCTTAGCAGTTAGCGTGACGATATCAACTGGCTCGCCTCGCTCTGAAAGTTCCAATACAGCAGAGAAAATTACTTTGTGTCCCTGTCGATAAAAATCCTCTGCTTGAAGACGTTCAGCAAGTGTACCAAGCAGATCTGGTGACAAAAAGATCGCACCAAGAACCGCTTGCTCCGCTTCTACATTTTGAGGAGGCAGACGATCAAATGGCAGTTCGGCCATTACTTTCACACCTCCAGCATATCGTTATACATCCTACACTTCTGGTTGAACGTGTACCTTTAATTGGGCTGTAACATCATGATAAAGTTTGATAGGAACGACTGTCATACCAAGTGTTCGTATGGCATCATGCAATACAATTTTTTTCTTGTCGATCTGAAAACCTGCAGCTGATAATCCTTCTGCAACCTGCTTTGAAGTAACTGCACCAAAAACACGACTGTTTTCTCCTGTTTTTACATATAGGTTAAGGGTAAATTGATCGAGTTTGGAACATAATTCACGAGCAGCAATCATCTGCTGTTCTTCCTTTTTCTTTTCCACATCGCGAGCCTGTGCAAGTTCTTTTAAAACATCAGGTGTAGCTGGTTTCGCCAATTGTCTAGGAAATAAAAAATTGCGGGCATAGCCCTCAGAAACGTTCTTAACGTCTCCTTTTTTCCCTTGACTGGCTACGTCTTGATTGAAAACAACTTTCATCGTTAGTCTCCTCCAAATCCGAAGAAAAGCGCTAGTCTGTCTACCTCTTCATTATAGATCCAAACGCTAAATTTACAATCCAGAATGACACGTTCACTTCATTTGATGGCTACTTTTGTCGTTTTTTATCTATTCGCGAACGCAAATCCATCACAATGTCAAAAACACCTAACAGTAAATACAACTGGCTAATATAAGGAATAAAGCTTAAAATAAAGAGAATAAAAAAAACAAATATCCCCCATGGTTTGGGCTTCACATACCACCAAAGCAATGAAAGTGCTTGAAGCGCTAGCAGGAATCCCGCTATAAGAAATACATTATTGGCTAGCGTCCATATGAGCGCTTCTTGGTGAAACAGTTGAAAAGCCAAGATTACTAAACTTACACCAAAGATTATGACAAGCATAGGGGGGAATCTCAAATAGCTAAATACCGGTTGAAATTGATCACTTGTACGCCGCAACCACATACGTGTAATAGCTGCATCTAGCAACGTTGAGCCGATCGCGAACAGCACGATAAAACTAGGGAAATAAAGACTGATTTGTTGGACTAATTGATTGATCGTTCCTACAGAATGACTACCTTCTAACAAACCAATGTTAGGATTCTCTGAAATTGCTTTTTTCACTTCAGACATCAGAAGTGGTAAGATTGCTATGCCCGACCATTTTAGTAAGGCTAGACCAATGACAATAAAGCCAATAAAAATAAGGACAGCATTGATCATCGCACGCGTCACATGTCCAGTGCGAAATCCATTGCCAAGTACATACGCAAAGCTACCAACAAATAGCAAGAGCAATACAGCTTGAAGGAATGATCCTAAAACAGCTAGCACGACTAGCGCAACTAGCAAATGGATGACGGCACGTTGCCATTCCCCTTTTGCAATCAATAGTACTAACGGAACGGGAAGCAACACCATGGCAAGGGTGCTCAGTGGCGTAGATACCGCAAAGGTTAGGAGAATAAAAAATACAATCCCTGAGCCCCATGCAGTACGATTCGTTCGCTTCAGCGCAATCACCTATTCCCTGATAAATTTAACTTTATTATTGTACATCAAGTCTGAGATGTGATGTGTAAAACTCATGGCTGTTTCTTATTCTATCACTACAGTCGCATTTCTTTTATACTCATCATCACATTATATACGTTGTAAAAGTCATCTTGGAGGTAGCCTCTGTGAAAGTAAACTACGCGAACGTCGGTATGGCGGCTGTAATTATTATATCTGGCAGTCTTTTAGCTAGTCTCATCTATAGTGACTATTCAAATACACGCACCATGCTTGAACAATACTATAATACAACTATTTTGGAGAGTGGCCACTTTATAGTGGATAGTATTAAACCCTTTCAGTTACTTGAAAATCAGAACCAGACTGGCATTTCTCCCGTTCATTCTTTACTACAGCATCAATTACAGATACTCTCTGGCACTCCGCTACATGTGTTACAAATCAAAGTTGTCACTTATCCAGGGAACAAGCTTATTGACCAAGTAACTGGTAACAACTTTACTTCAACCCATATACAGCCTCCACCTAATAACATGAGCAGTCAACTGCAATCCAATGGACATATGATTATATTACATGATAACAATAGTCCTCATTCAACATTTAGCGAATTAACTTTACCCATTGTGCAAGACCATAAACAAACGGCTACACTCTATATCATTGCATGTCAAAACTTTCTTGAAGAGAGTCTACAGTCCTTCTTTTATCATCAACTGTTTTTTGCATCTTTAATCGCTTTACTTCTCATTGGCAGTACTCGATTTTTTTCTAGACTCATACGAAAAGTGAAGCGCGAGCCAGAAATCGTATCTAATTGGGTGAACTTGCTTGTCAATGATCCATTGGCACCTCCTCCCACAACATTACAACTTCTCGATCCTTTAACAAAGGCCATCTTCCATATGAGAGAGAGACTATACCAACAAGAAGCTATGATCGATCAGGTCATAAAAAATGCGCCTATGATCATTATAAGCGTCTCGAAGTCCTATACGATCCAATTAGTCAATCCTACGTTTCTCACGTTGACGGGACTACGGGAAGATGAGGTTCTTGGTATATCGGCCGAGCATATCGCAAGACGTCTCCAAGTGCCACTAGAGCTGTTACATTCGATTTCGTCACAACTACTTACTGGAGCTGCCATCCGCAGTCTAGAAATCCCATTCATTCATGCGATTACGCAAGAAAAGAAGGTCATTGAATGTTCGATTGCAGCCGATACATGGACTGACGTCGGAACCACTGGCATCATCCTATTTGGCGAAGATGTGAGTACACGCAAACAATGGGAGGCATTCACAGCAAAAATTGATCGCCTTAACTTAGTTGCTGAACTCGCAGCTTCAACCGCCCATGAAATCAGAAATCCGCTCACAACCGTTCGTGGATTTTTACAATTGCAAAGACGTCGCAATCAACTATCTAGCGGCAAAGATCATTACATGATTATGATTGAAGAAATTGATCGTGTAGATGGACTCATCTCTGAATATTTGTCACTTGCAAGAAATTCAGTTCAAGCTGATAGGCAAATCATAGACATCAAAGATGTTGTTGAAGATTTAATCCCGTTGATCACTGCAGAAGCTAATATGAAGGGTGTCATCATTCGCCTACCTGAACTGCCTTCTGGACCATGCCAAGCGAACAAAAGTGAATTGAAACAGGTGTTTCTTAACTTAAGCAAGAATGCTTTAGATGCGATGCCAAAAGGAGGAACCTTAACTGTATACGGTCAAACCAACAATAATCTATATACCCTTGTCATCGCTGATACTGGTGGGGGCATCGCACCACTTCACTTAGAAAGAATATTTGAACCTTTTTTCACCACAAAATCTACTGGGTCCGGACTTGGACTTGCAATATCAAAAAAAATTATCGAAGCACACCAAGGGGAAATTGAAGTAGAATCTCACATTGATCAAGGTACTAGTTTTTATATTTCTCTCCCTCTCCATGCAAACCATAGCACGTTACTCTAAATTACATGAAGAAAAAATAGAGAAACGCGCTATGGTTTTTCACATCTTGTGAAAAACCATAGCGCGTTTCTCATGCAAAAAAATCGTACTTCCTACGACTTAATACTCGCTTAGTTACTCATACTACTCCATCGTATATGGCATTAAGGCTACTTGACGAGCCTGTTTAATAGCCACAGTAACTTGCCGTTGATGTCTAGCACAGTTACCCGAAATACGACGCGGTAGAATTTTCCCACGCTCGGTCAAATACTTTGTTAACCGATTCGCCTCTTTATAGTCAACAAGCGTAATCTTGTCTACACAAAATTGGCATACGCGTTTCCTCTTACCTCCACGGCCTTTGCGCGGCATATTCTTCACCCCTTTTCTCTTAACCTAGCGACACACTAAAAGGGTAAATCGTCATCTACGATGTCAATCGATCGACCATCATCTGCAAATGGATCGTCTTGATAACGCGGGGAAGAAGTGCTGCGATCAGAATCAGGTCTACTATTGCCATAACCAGTTCCAGTAGACTGCCCCGAAGCCCCCGCAGAACCACTCGTACCTTCCGTTCCACGATCCAAAAAGCGAACATTGTCTGCGACAACTTCCGCTACACGTACACGCTGGCCTTCTTTATTTTCATATTGGCGAATCTGCAACCTTCCTTCTACCGCAGCAAGCCTGCCCTTGCGTAGATATTGAGCGCACAGTTCCCCAAGCTTTTGCCATACGACAATATTAATAAAGTCTGCCTCTCGTTCCCCCGCTTGATTCGCACGTTGACGATCAACCGCTAAAGTGAACGATGCTACAGCAACCCCTGACTGCGTATATCGCAATTCTGGATCCTGCGTCAAACGACCAATCAAGATGATTCGATTTAACATCGAGCGACCCCCCCGTATGCCCTCGAACTACAAACTACTCTTCGATGCGAAGCGTCATATATCTTATTACGTCATCGCTTATCTTAAATAAGCGTTCTAATTCTTTTGTAAAATCAGTAGCCGCTTGATACTTCATAAGCACATAGTAACCTTCACGAAAATCATCGATTTCATAAGCAAGTCGGCGTTTTCCCCACTCATTTACTTCTCCGAGTTCTCCTTCGTGATTTGTTACCACGCCCTTAAAGCGCTCTACTAATTCTTGAGTTTTCTCCGTTTCCATATCTGGACGAAGAATATAAAGCGTTTCATATTGGCGCATATCATTCACCTCCTTATGGACATAAGGCCCCTATTACGGAGCAAGGACGGCAGGTTGTCCCGTCTACATATACATTTGCGGAACAAAAGTTCTCACATCAGATAATTATACCACAGATCTTTATGCAATGCTATACATGTCCTGCCATCCCAAGAATAATAAAACCTAGTTCATTCTACACGTTAAATCGGAAGTGCATGACATCACCATCACCTACAACATACTCCTTACCTTCTAAGCGAAGCTTACCAGCTTCTCTAACATTCGCAAGTGACCCTGCTCTTACAAAATCTTCATAACCAATGACCTCTGCACGTATAAACCCTCGTTCAAAATCAGAATGAATGACACCTGCTGCTTGCGGTGCCTTCGTTCCTTTGCGAATCGTCCAAGCTCTAACTTCCTGCACTCCTGCCGTAAAATAGGTGATTAATCCGAGCAAATCATAGGAAGCTCTAATGAGCCGATCTAATCCCGAATCTATCAAACCAAGTTCTTCTAAAAATAATTCCCGATCTTCGTCACCAAGCTCGGCTATCTCGGCCTCCACTTTTGCACTAATCATTACCACTTGAGCACCTTCTGTTGCTGCCAATGCCTGCACTTTTGTAACAAGGGGCTGATCCATCTGTGCAACTTCAGCCTCTGCTACATTGGCTGCATATAAAACAGGTTTTTGAGTAAGTAAATGTAAATCTTTTAGAAATTCATTCTGTTCATTACTTAACTCTAAACGGCGAAGAGGCGTTCCTTCTTCTAATGCTTGTAAAATAAATTCTAATACACCTACTTCTTCTCGTATCTTTGCGTCACCATTTTTTGATTGTTTGCGTTGCCGATCCAATCTTCGATTCACTGAATCCATATCGGCAAATATGAGCTCTAAATCAATGGTTTCTATATCTGAAAGTGGATCAATCTTACCCTCTACATGTGTGATGTCATCATCAGTAAAACACCGAACAACATGCACAATTGCATCCACTTCACGAATATGTGCAAGGAATTGGTTCCCTAATCCCTCCCCTTTACTTGCTCCCTTCACTAATCCAGCAATATCCACAAACTCAAATGTGGTGGGAACAATTTTAGCAGGATGGACAATATCTGATAATCCTTTCAGTCTTACATCCGGCACTTCTACAACACCAACATTCGGTTCAATCGTGCAAAAAGGATAATTGGCTGCTTCTGCTCCAGCTTTTGTAATTGCATTAAATAAAGTTGATTTACCCACATTAGGAAGACCCACAATACCTGCCTTTAACGGCATTAACTTCACTCCTTATATTACTCATTTATTTTTTAAGCACCATAATGAGTTGTACAAATCACGCATAATATTGGATAAGCAGCTGTGCTTTATGCCAAACTACTTACACCCGTATAAAAAGGAGGTTCATTTATGCGCAGACGTTGGAGAGCACTTCGCGACAGAATTCGAAAGTCCCGCAATATACTCGCCTAAATCGGAAACACTTTGATTCATTCTAATAACAACTATCGTTTACTCATGATACCATCTCATATATGTCATTTACGTCATTCGGTTTCCGTGATCTTCAACTAAGATCATTTGATCTTTCATTTAGACATACTTCAATTAGAATAAGCTTTATCTATCCCACTAGCAAGTAGACATACTAGCGACTGGGCTCTTTTCTTACGCGCCCAGTCGCTAGTATGCTTTATATTACGTATACACATACGCAGATCATCTGACCATTCCCCAAAAAGAAATTCGTTTCATTGACTATTAACATCCTGGCACCACTAAAATCCTGGCAATAAATCCAAGTTATTTCCTGACTGAGGTGTAGCATCTCCATAACTTTGGTCAATTGTCCAATTGCCATGCTCATCAATCTCTGATAGTGAATCTATAAAACCATCACTGGCCATCTGTCGAACTTCGTCTAACGTTACAATCTTCCCGTTATTTAACTTTACCATAGATATTTCACCAAGTTGATTTTTCCTTACACCGACGATCTTATCGCCCAATGAAATCACACCTTTTGTGATATACTTTCCTCACAAGATAGCGTTCCCGATTTTGTCATCATCATGCTCATCCACTTTAACGGACACTTTTTTCAATCTACACTTCGTATCATATTGTGCGCTGCCTCTACCCAGGTCAGAAACCTCTGCTGCAATCAACATATTGACATTTTGATCTTCGTATGTCCAACCCTGTTCAAGCTTAACCACATCCATACGCATTCCCTCTGTGATTTTCACCTCGCATATAAGCTGTCCAATGTTTGTCTCTATGAGTACAAGATCCAACTCAACTAGCCCAAGATCGATGGCCAATTGTGGTGAGATTTCTATAGGCGGATTCTTGCGTGGTACATGGCTTACGGGAGCCTGTGAATTTTCCTGTCTACGTGGATGCACTGTGAGTAAGGCATAGGGATAATCAGCAGAATCATATAGTCTAGTACTACCTGGGCTTGCTAAGGCTGATTGACCATGTGCTACAGCTAGCTCTGAATACAATTCAACCTTACCCGAAGGTGTTTTAAAAACTCTATCGCGATACGCAACAGGATCGATTGGCAGCCTTAGAAAACCTTCTTCTTTACATGCTTTCAAAGACATTCCATGCTTATGCAACGGTTGAAATACTTCTTCAAGCAGTACTTCTGGTGAAATCTCTAGATCCTTAGGCAAGTGTAATTCGCGCGCTAAATCTCTAAAAATCATCCAGTCAGGTCGCGCCTGACCTCTTGGCTGTACAACCTGATTTGCATAGGTAAGATAAGAACTCCACATTGAAATGAGCATGACATCTTCTTCTTCAAAAACAGTTGTAACAGGCAGAAAGTAATCTGCCTCATCTGCTGTTTGAGTCAAATAAGAATCGATAAGTACCTTGACTCGCACATTCCGTAATGCTCTCCGTGTCAATGACGCATTCGGTACTTGTGTCACCAAATTTGTTCGTGAAATAAAGAGCACATCTACAGGCGGATCTGCTTCTAGTATCTCATTTGCCTGAGTAACACGAGAAAATTCACGTCTTGAAGCGTTATGGCTACGCCCCATTAAAGTATGCCAATCTACAAAAGCGGACATTTCCCGATGTGCATAATTAACACCGCCACCAGCCACCCCTACGTTGCCACTAATAGCCGCTAGAGCATCGATTGCCCTAATTGTATTACCCCCATTTTTATAGCGTTGCATACCAATGCCTAGCAATGTACTTGTCGGTCCATCTGAATATAAATTTGCCAATTGTATTATTTGTTCTTCCTTCACACCACAAATATGTGCTGCTAATGATACATCATATGCTTGTACGTGCAGCTTAAACGCATCAAATCCCAACACGTGCTTGTCAACAAATATATGATCATATCGATCGTTAGCAATGATTTCATTACATATAGCTAACGCTAAAATTCCGTCTGTTCCTGGTTTCGGTTGAACGATCAGATCTGCTTGTGCATCCATATCCGTCTTTAGCGGATTGATGACTGTAACCGTCGCTTGGCGTTTTTGAGCTTCTCGAATGTATTTCACCATATGCATATTTGTCACACTTACATTGCGGCCCCATATCACAATGTGCTTTGAATGCTCTGCTATGTCAGTAGGATCATTACTTTTTGGCTGCCCAAAATCGTATTCTTGTGCTGTAAGGCCAGCTTCCCAACATAAGCTCCCAACCACATCTGTATACCCACCTAGCATATTAAAAAAACGATCGGTAGCCAATTTTAATATGCCACTAGATCCGTAGTCATATGAATGCATAATTGAGAGTGGCCCATATTGCGCAATAGACATTTCAACTTCCTTCGCAATCTCTTGCAAAGCTATATCCCAATCTATACGTTGCCATTGTCCATTCACTTTTTTCATCGGCCATAACATGCGTTCCTGACTGTGGTGTCGCTCCAATAACTTATATCCTTTTCCACATAAGCGTCCCTGTGTCATGGGATGCTCCGAATTTCCCTCTATAGAAGATACATGACCTTGATCATCTACTCTTGCTATCATGGAACAACTATCATAGCAATCCATTGGACAAGCAGTTTTACTGACTCTCATCGTTTTCATCCACCGATCCCACAACCTTTTTCAAAGATCGTTCGAATTCTCTTCTAGTAAGCAAAACGCTTCGCCCACAGTGAGTGCATTTCAATCGAATATCCATGCCCATACGAATAATCTGCCACTCATTTGTTCCACAAGGGTGCGGTTTTTTCATGGTCACAAGATCTTTTAATGAATACTGTTTTTCCACTGCAATTTTTCCTCCGCTACAAATGCATAGTATTTAACTGACTATACCATGCAGTCGAATATGCGTCCACGCATGAACAAAAAGAGAATGATAGAACCAAATGTTCATATCCATTTGACTATGAGAAAATGCAAGTACACTTACATTGTTAAATACTACGATGGCTATATACACTCCCGTAACAACCCCAAACACACCTCCTAATAAGGTCATTTGTTCTTTACTTAACTCATTTGACCAAATACTATCTATCGCACGAACTCCTATGAGAAGGCCTAGCAACGCAACAATGACTGTTCCTAATAATAGTAATTGCCGATACCACTCACGCAATGTTGGTATAATATGCGCACTTGCAAAAACATTGGTCACCCCTTTATTCACACCATGAAACCTAAATACAGGCACAACGGGTTCTAACATTCGATTTAACCAATGCAAATACTCTGTCTGTATAATCGCATCAGACGTTACAAATTGTAACCATGGAATAATTACAGTCAAAAGATATGCACTTCCACCGACCACTGACACATAAATCAGCAACCGCCGCCAGCCAGCGATATACCCCAACAGACCACTCCATGCAATTAATGAGAATACTGTTAGATCAATAATCATATGTATACCTGCCTATCTTGTTACTTCCATTGATTCTATGCAATTGGTGGGTATATTTTGCCGGTTTAGGGTCACATACTGTACTATTAACCTTTTAAAAGGGGAGTGGCTTTTGGTTTGCTAAACCTCCATAAAGAAAAAGACTCTTTTCGTATTTCATATAATCATCAGGACGCTGTGGCACAACTTGGTGAATCCATTGCCCGTCTGATTGCAGAACGACCAATCGAATCTACAGTTGTCATTATGTGTATAGGAACAGATCGCTCTACGGGCGATGCACTTGGTCCCTTAGTGGGTTCTGAATTATCCGAACGCACGCATGACTTTGTTTTATATGGGACACTTGATCATCCAGTTCATGCTGTCAATTTAGAAGAGATGATTGCCACTGTTAAACGCACAATTGATCAGCCTTATATTGTTGCTATTGATGCCTGTCTTGGTCAAGTAGCCAATATTGGTCAAATCACAGTTGCTCGCGGCTCTTTGCAACCAGGCGCTGGAGTACACAAACAGTTACCTGCAGTTGGGGACGTTCACATTACTGGAATTGTCAATGTGGGTGGATTTATGGAGTACTTTGTGTTGCAAAACACTCGACTTTCTATTGTTTTTAGTATGGCAAATGTTATTGCAGATGCGCTTTCCTATGCTTCTAGTCTCAGGCTTCCTATTCAATCCGATGATGCTCATGTTATAGGCCGTTTATCTATACCGCGTCTCCCATCTTTTTTTCGAAATAAATAACAAAGGTGACGGTCATTCCTTTTCAGGTCTAATGACTGTCACCATAGTACAACCAACCATACAATTATTTTTATGTATTTGATGTGGAGATAACCTCTTGCTCTTCATTGGTCAGCGTATAAGTCGATTGTCTTGCGTTAATTGGCTTGGCATATACTCTTGACTCATCACGACCAAAAATGCTGCTCATTACTGTACCCGTTCCTCGTTCATCTAAAAATGAAACGGAAAAACTTAAATCATTGCCCTTTTCACCAAATGCATTGTATCGCGCTACTTTTGTTGTTTCTAGTTTTCTCACTAATCTTTCTTCGTGATTTTCCAATAATTTCGTCACACGTTCTAGCTCATGTTCAAGAACAATAATTTTATTACTGTATTGATTAATCAATGATTCTAAGTCTTTCCCCGTTTCTCCTTTCATCATTGATCGATACTGGGAGCGTAGCCGTCGCGCTCTTCCTCCAGCGACTAGCGCCACAATAAGTGCAATAATCGCAAGAATAAGACCAAGTACGATTCCTCCAATAAATACTTGATCTTTTAAACTAAGACTAATTGAACTTAGCAATCTATACATGCTCCTTTCATAAGTGAATCCAGGGAGAAAGCAGCACGCTCACGTGCGGTGCAATCCATCTTACTCCTGCAACGACAATCATAGCTGGAAGAAGATTTGCCACTTTAATATGCTTAATTTCTAACAAATTCACTCCGATACCCATAATTAAAAGTCCACCTACTGCCGTTACATCAGTAATGATCACCGTATTTTTTATACCGGCGCCTAAAAAATGAGCAATAAGTGCTATGCCACCTTCATACAACAAGATAGGAATTGCAGCTAACCCTACTCCTGGTCCCATCACACTTGTGAATATGGCTGCAGAGAATCCATCCAAAATGCTCTTTGTATAGAGAATTGTATTATTCCCACTAAGTCCACTTTGTAATGCACCTAACACAGCCATCGAGCCTACACCAAAAACCAAGGTTGCAAACACAAATGCTTCTGATAATCCTCCGGCTTTACCCTTGAACTTACTCTCAGCAAAATTACCAAAACGATTTAGAGCACCTTCAATATCCCACCATGCTCCGAGCAGACCACCTAGAACTACAGACAACACAATAATAATGATATCCCCTGACGGAGCAGAGATTGCCATTGTAATGCCAAGTGTAATAACAAATAGTGCCATACCTTGTATAACGGTGGTACGCATGCGTTCAGGAATTCCATGTAGTCTAAAACCTACAAATGTTCCAAACATAATGGCTATCGTATTAACGATGGGCCCCAATAAAAACAACTGTCCTTCCTCCTACATTTTCGTTTCAGAATGCAACTGTTTTAAAGCTACTATACACTTTTCAACTTCTTGCTCTGTTGTAAATGCTCCCACACTCACTCGTACTGCTCCACCCATCTTTAAAGTATGCTGTTGTTCATGAGCATAAGGAGCACAGTGCAGTCCAGAACGAACAGCAATATCAAATTTTCGATCTAACAACAACCCCAACTCCGCTGAAGAAAATCCATCCATAGTAAAAGCTACAACTGGTACATGTGATTCACATGCAGGATCCCCCAAAATGTGAACGCCGTCCATAGTTCTTAATTGATCGATTAAAGGATCCAGTAATTGTAATTCACTTATTAGCAATTTTTCAGGATTGCAATCTAAAACATATTTAATGCCTTCACTTAATCCTGCAATTCCTGGCGAATTACGCGTGCCTGGCTCATAGCGATCCGGACTATAGCGTGGAGCATCAGGCGACTCTGCGTTACCACCACCACCGCCTACTATAATCGGCTTCAAGACAATATCAGGAGCGAGATATAACCCACCAGTACCTTGCGGACCGTACAAACTCTTATGCCCCGTAAAAGCTAGTATATCGATCCCCATTTGTCTCACATCAATAGGTACTAATCCAGCAGTTTGAGCAGAATCAACAAATATGTACGGTTTGCGATTTGGTTTTCGGTATACACTTATCATCTCACTCAATTCGACAAGTGGAAGCACTTCACCAGTCACGTTAGATGCATGTGTGATTACAACGAGTTTAGTGTTCGAATTTAACTCATCTTTTATTTTTTTACGCCAGTTTTGCCGTTCATACTGCACATAGCTTACATGAACACCTTGGCGTTCCAAATAATTTAACGGTCTCCGTACACTATTATGTACAAGGCCCACACTCAACACATGATCACCAGGTTCTAACAAGCCAAATAGAGTTAAGTTAATCGCTTCAGTAATGTTTTGTAGTAAAATTATTTGATCCGTATTTTGAATCCCAAATAATTTACCTACTTGATCTCTCGTTTGAGCAATCATTGTTTCTGCTTCTCGCGCCATACGATGTGATCCACGACCAGCATTAGCTCCGTTATGTTCGATCCACGATGCAACTGCATAGGCTACTTGAGGCGGCTTAGGCCACGAAGAGGATGCATTATCCAAATAAATCACCTATCTGTCCCTCCTTTCTTGCTTCGCCATTGTAGTGCAATTATCTTTGCCCATTAAGAAGTTGCAAGATTCGTTCTAAGTCTTCCGACGAAAAGTATTCTATTTCTATCTTTCCACGTTTTTTTCCCATTTGAATCCTCACCGAAGTCCCGAGAATATTTCGCAACTGTTCTTCATATGCTTTTGTTATCGGGGTTTGTGCGTTATTTTGAGATTTGGGCTTTGTTTCACGTGAAACAAGTTGTAAACGATGAACCAATTGTTCAACTGCACGCACAGTTAACCCATCATCAATAATTTTTTGCGCAACAGTATGTTGAGTTTGTACATCTCCAATTGAAAGTAACGCTCGTGCATGTCCCATAGATATTGTTCCACGTGAAACATTTTCTCTAAGCTCACTGGGTAGACCAAGCAGACGCAAAAGATTAGCAACATGAGATCTGCTTTGACCAACACGTATGGCAAGCTGCTCTTGTGTAAGAGAAAAATGTTCCATAATTTTAGCATACGCTTCCGCAACTTCAATAGGACTTAAATCTTCTCTCTGTAAATTCTCGATGAGTGCAATTTCCATAGCTTCGCGATCAGAAATTTGACGGACAATAGCCGCCATTGTTTCCTCCTGCAACATTTGCATAGCTCGAAATCTTCGTTCACCTGCAATGATCTCGTAACCTCTACCAATACCTCGTCGAACGATAATCGGTTGTAAGATTCCATGTTCTTTAATAGATTCCATTAACTCATTCAGTTTATCTTGATTGAACTCTCTCCGTGGCTGATACGGATTAGGACGTAATTCATCAAGCCGTACTTGAACAACTTCTTCAGTCGCATCCGTACTTATTTGAGGAAGCAAAGCTTCTAATCCTTTACCTAGTCCACCTTTTGATTTCAACTACCAATCACTTCCTTCGCCAAATCCAAGTAAACCTCTGCACCACGAGACTTTGGATCGTATTGCCAAATTGGTTTACCATGACTAGGTGCCTCACTTAGACGAACATTACGTGGGATGATGGTCCGATAAACCTTCTCTCTAAAATACTTTTTTACATCTTCAATAACTTGAATACCTAGATTTGTACGCGCATCTAACATCGTCAACAAAACGCCTTCAATTTCAAGTGATGTATTCAAATGTTTTTGAACCAAACGAATAGTACTTAACAACTGACTGAGACCCTCTAAGGCATAATATTCACATTGAATAGGAATAACTACGGAATCAGATCCTGTTAGTGCATTGATAGTTAACAAGCCTAAAGAAGGCGGACAGTCAATTAAGATATAATCATAATTCGCTCGAACGGAAGCGATAGCTCTTCGCAACCTTACTTCGCGAGAAATTGTTGGTACCAATTCAATTTCTGCACCTGCTAACTGTATTGTTGCAGGAATAATATCAAGATTCTTTACAAATGTATGAAGAATAGCTTCATTAGAGATAACATCATTAATAAGAACATCATATATGCAGTATTTAACATCTGCTTTATTGATACCCACACCGGAAGTGGTGTTTCCCTGTGGATCTATGTCAATAAGCAATACTTTTTTCCCTAATTCAGCAAGACAAGCTCCTAAATTAACAGAAGTTGTAGTCTTCCCCACACCACCCTTTTGATTGGCTACTGCCATCACTCTTGCCATTTAACCTACCTCCGAATATCAAACACCCAAATGCTCCTTACTCATTGTACTAGAAATAAAAAGAACACACCATGCTAATGTGTGCTCTTTAAGGAATCTATCTAGCCAATTCGATCAATACTCTCTAAGTAGATCCTTTTCATATGAAATTTGGCATAAAAAAATAAAATTTTATTTAAAAATGGTAAATCCTTATTAATAAAGTTCAATCAATAACAAAACTTCGTATACGTTCATTCTCACTCTGTTTACGAAACTTTTTATGAATCTATTAAACTTACCAGTCAACTTAATTTCTTTTTCGGAAGACGAATAGTAAATTCGACAAAATCTTCCTCTTCTTGTTCCACCATTTGAACTGTGAAACCACTCTTTTGAATTAATTTAACAGATTCACGAACTGTATTCATAGCGATCCGAAAATCCCTGCTAACACCAGAACGTTGTACCTTTTTAGGAACAACTGGTTGTACCAAGCACTCCTTCACTCTTTTTTCCGTCTGTTTAACATTTAGATCTTTAACAATCACTTCATTCAGCAGACTACTTTGCATATCATGAGGTAGTGCCAATAATGCACGAGCATGACGCTCACTAATGGTCCTAAGTTTAACCGCATCTTGTACCTCTTCTGACAAGTGCAAAAGACGTAACTTATTGGCAATCGTTGATTGTCCTTTACCTAAACGCTGCGCTAGACTCTCTTGGGTGAGATGATGTAATTCAATTAACTTTTGATAAGCGACAGCCTCTTCAATAGCTGTGAGACCCTCTCGTTGTAAGTTTTCAATTAAAGCAAGGGATGCCGCTTGCGAATCCGATAGATCCTTTACGATTGCAGGAATAAAATCTAATCCTACACGTTGCGCAGCCCTCCAACGACGTTCACCTGCAACTAGCTCAAAGTACCCATCTTGTGGTCTTACCACTATAGGTTGAATCATCCCATGAGTCCGTATCGTAGCTCCCAATTCGTCTAACTTGTCCTCATCAAAAACTGAACGAGGTTGATAGCGATTTGCCCGTACTGAACTAATAGGAATTTGTTGCAAAGAGCTGTTTGATCCTTGATTTCGTTCTACAGCCCCTAAGAAACGAGACCAACGCTCTCTCACCTTGGCCACCACCCACTTCAATCTACAATATCTATACGTTCTGCAGACTATCGACAAAATCCTTCTGTAAATGTAGGTATCGACAAAGGAAGTGACATATCGACAAAAGAACTCACATTTAGACAAAAAGATTACTTACTTTCATGATTACGAGTCAACAAAGGACTCCGTTGTGCTTCTCCAGGTTTTCTAGGAAATACTTTTGGTGTTGGTCGGTCTTTATATAGACTTATAATCGTATGATCGCCTGCTTGTAGAGGAAGTACATACGGTGTTACAACAAATTGTGAAAAACCAAGTTTTTTTGCAACATACAAAGACTCTTCCATCTCATTCTTCGGATCGGGCCCTTTCATAGCATGAAAAGAGCCCCCAATTTCAACAAAAGGTCCTGCCCATTCAATGAGTACAGGCATACGCGCTACAGCTCTTGCCACAACATGTGAGAACCGCTCGCGATACGCTCTATCTTTTGCTAATTCCTCCGCTCTCGTATGAAGAATAGTAACGTTTGAAACATCTAGTTGTTTTACAACAGTTGTGAGAAAATCAGTGCGTTTGCGCAAGGAATCACATAAAGTCATTTCTACCTCTGGCATGACTAACTTTAAAACAAGTCCCGGAAACCCAGCTCCAGTACCAAAATCAAGCATACGTAGTGTTCGCCCTTCTATCCACGCAGAAGAATGACGAATAACAGGGATTAGTTCTAAACAATCGACAAAATGTTTTAAAAGAATCCCCTCTAAACTTGTAATTGCAGTTAGATTCATACGTTCGTTCCATTCCTGAAGAAGGAATGCATATCGTACAAACTGATCAATTTGCTTATCCGTTAGTGAAAAGCCTCTTTGATAGCAATATGCGATAAAATCGTCGAGAGAAAAAGTTTCAGAACTGCTATTCATTTGCAGCTTCCCGCCTCGAACGCGTCTCTAGCCACACGAGTAAGACTGATATATCAGCTGGTGAAACCCCCTCGACACGAGAAGCCTGCCCAATACTCCGAGGGCAAATAGCAGTTAATTTCTCCTTTGCTTCATTAGCTAAACCAGAAATAGACCAATAGTCTACCCCTTCAGGCAATCTCCTGTTTTCTAAACGCTTTTGTCGTTCAATCTCTTGCGTTTGACGAACAACGTACCCCTGATACTTAGTGTCAATCTCTACCTGCCTAGCTACCTCATCTGAAATAGGCTCAAGTGGAGGTGCTAACTCTGTAACCATATCATACGTGATTTCCGGTCGACGAAGTAATTGTTCTAATGTAACTGAACCAGATGGTGCGTCAAGTCCATAAGTAGAAAATTTATCAACAATAACAGCCGGTTGTACCCGTATGGAATGTAGTCTGCTTTTTTCCTTTGTAACGCCATCTTGTTTTTGTAAAAATTTTTCATACCTTTTATCCGATAAAAGACCGATAGAATGCCCAATCTCCATTAAGCGAACATCTGCATTATCATTGCGCAATAACAAGCGATACTCTGCTCGTGAAGTCAATAAACGATATGGTTCAGTTGTCCCTTTGGTCACCAAATCATCGATCATTACACCGATATAAGCGTCTGAACGCGCAAGCGTGACAGACTCTTTGTTTTTTGCATGTAATGCAGCGTTAATTCCAGCCATAATACCTTGTCCAGCTGCCTCTTCATAGCCGGATGTTCCATTAATTTGACCTGCAGTAAATAGCCCGGAAATCATTTTAGTCTCAAGTGTAGGCCATAACTGAGTGGGCACCATCGCATCGTACTCAATGGCATAACCCGGTCGTAACATCTCCACATGCTCTAACCCAGGAATCGTGTGAAGCATTTGCACTTGTACATCTTCCGGTAAACTAGTCGACATTCCTTGCACATACCACTCTTCTGTGTTTTTGCCTTCAGGTTCAAGAAAAATTTGATGCGCTGGTCGATCCTTAAAACGAACAACTTTATCTTCAATACTTGGACAGTAGCGTGGTCCCCTGCCTTCAATTCCACCTGAAAACATTGGTGCTCGATGAAGATTTTCACCAATAATCTCATGCGTGTTTTCTGTAGTATAGGTTAAAAAACAATCCACTTGTTCGCGCTGTGCAATATCATCTCGATATGAAAAATGAAGCGGTTCCGGATCTCCAGGCTGTGCAACAAGATGATCAAACGCAATGGTTTTACGATTCACACGAGGAGGTGTGCCTGTCTTAAAACGCACGAGATCAAATCCAAGATCAACAAGACTATCTGTTAATTTTAACGATGGCAATTGACCATTTGGACCACTTTGATAAGAAACATCACCGATGATAATCTTCCCACGCAAATACGTACCAGTTGTTAACACGACAGAACGAGCAAAATACTGTGCACCAGATTGGGTTACAACACCTGCCACCTTACCATTTTTTGTAGTAATTTTTTCAACCATGCCTTGACGCAGTGTTAGATTTTCCTGAGTCTCTAACGTCCATTTCATCATTCGACCATAGAAAGCTTTATCAGATTGTGCGCGTAAAGCCTGCACTGCAGGACCTTTTCCAGTATTTAATAAACGCATCTGAATATACGTCAAATCAGTGTTATAAGCCATCTGTCCACCTAATGCATCTATCTCACGAACAACAATTCCTTTTGCAGGTCCGCCAATTGATGGATTACATGGCATAAAAGCAATTGTATCCAAATTTATAGTTAACAGTAACGTTTTACATCCCATTCGCGCTGATGCAAGAGCCGCTTCAGAACCAGCGTGCCCAGCTCCAATCACGATGACATCAAACTCCCCGGCTACATATCCCATAGAGCCGATCACCCCTTTTCTAAATCAATTGACCATCTTGCTATCATTTACCTAAACAAAATTGAGTAAAAATCTGATCCAGCAAATCATCGCGTGGGGTTTCACCTATGACTTCGCCAAGGGTAACCCACGCTTGATGTAAGTCGACCGCAACTAAATCTAACGTTTGCCCCTCTGTTACAGACAATAAAACCTGCTCCAATAAGAGTTTACATTCTTCAAGTAGTCGTATATGGCGTGCATTTGCAATAAATGTTGCATCTCTAGGTTTCAGATCACCAGAAAACACCTTTTTAATCACTGCTTGCTCAAGTTGAGGTAAGAATTTCTTATCTTTAATTGAAAATGGAACATACGTACACCACGGAAATCGATCTAGCAACTGTTCACTTACAATCACTTGTGGTAAATCCTGCTTACTTAGCACGACAAGTGATGCATACTCTTTACCAATGTCAAGTAACTCACAATCCTCAATAGATAGTTCTCTACTACTATCGATAACAATGAGGAGCAAATCAGCCTGTTCTATAGCACGTTTACTACGGTCTACTCCTAATTTTTCAACAACATCATCTGTGTCCCTTATCCCAGCAGTATCTAAAATATGCATAGGAACACCATCTATTTGAATAAATTCATCCAAAATATCCCTTGTAGTTCCTGGAATATCGGTTACAATAGCTCGCTCTTTACGTACAAGTTGGTTAAGCAATGTAGACTTTCCAACATTGGGCCGTCCAACAATCGCAACATGTACCCCATCACGCAAAATTTTTCCTTGATTAGCAGCATATAATATACTTTGGACATCATCTAGTACTTCAATACACCCATCATAAACCCTTTGAGTAGTTATATCCTCCTCATCATGCTCGGGATAATCAATTGTTACCTCAACATGTGCCATTAACTGTAACAATTCATCGCGCAATTCACGTACTTGACGACTGAGACTACCCTCTACTTGTAAGAGAGCTGCCTGACTGGCCATGACCGTATGCGCGCCGATAAGCTCCATCACACCTTCTGCTTGAGAAAGATCAATTCGCCCACCCAAAAAAGCCCTTTTAGTAAATTCTCCCGGAGAAGCCAATCGAGCTCCTGCTCTCAATAATTCTAACAGAACCATTTGAGCATTTTGCGTTCCACCATGAGTGCTAATCTCTACAACATCTTCAGTAGTATACGTACGTGGTCCTCGCATGACTGATACCAATACCTCATCTAGCTTCACTCTTTCTTCTAACGACACAATAAATCCGTAATGTATGGTATGAGTTTTCACACGACTCAATGATTGTTTGCCTTCAAACAAGCGATCAACCACAGCAATAGAATGCCTACCGCTTATACGAATTACTGCAATACTGGATTCACCAAGCGCAGTCGCAATGGCTGCAATTGTATCTTCTCCATCCATTTTTATCTGTCACCTCTATCCTCATACTGTGTCTACTTTCAATTATTCATCATATCAAATACTCATGCCCGTATAACACCCTATAAACACTAAAATAGTTGGCGTATAGAAATAAACACCAACTACATATTGAACAACTATCTATAGCTCATAAACGACTACATATGTCTTAAAACTAAAGTAAGTACCATGTAAGTTACTGAACAAGCTCTCTACTGGAATGATCTTTCACTCGCAAAGATTGAGGAATAATAACAATCGCTCGTTTGGGCTCTTCTCCCCGACTTTGCGTAAATACATCTTTTCGTGATTGTAAAGCTGCATGAATCACTTTTCGATCACTTGATACCATCGGCTCAAGATATATTTCTCTACCCAATATGACTGCCTTATCTGCTAGTTTTTTTGCATCATAAATTAATTTTTGTCGATGTCGTTCTCGATATCCCTGCGCATCGATCACAAAACGATATGACTTAACTGCATACTTATTGCCAATTGCATTCACAAGCACTTGAATCGCATCAAGTGTTTTCCCATGCTTGCCGATAAGTAATGCAACGCGGTCACCCGATAATTCAAAGGTAACATCTCTACCTTTACTTTTCTTTTCTACTTTAACCGCCATACGCATAGCAACAAACATTTCACGTAAGAATAACTCCGCATCTTTCACGGGATCTTCAATAATGCAAATTTCAACTACAGCATGTCGGGCGCCAAAGCCTAAAAAGCCTTTAGAAGGTGCTGTTTTAACAATAACCTCAGCACGTTCACGCCCGACTTTTAATTGCTTCAACCCATCTGCAACTGCCAACTCAACGGTCGCGGCAGAAACAGAAATCATTCTCATTTTTTGCCCACCTCTTGGGTTGACGTTTTAACACGCACAAAATACATTTGTCCAATCGTAAATAGGTTACTAAACACCCAATACAACGACAACGCAGCGAAAACCCGTAATGCAAAAAAGAAAATCATCAAAGGAAAGACAATCTGCATAATCTTTTGTTGAGTAGGGTCCATCTGAACCATAGTAACTTTTTGCTGAAAATAACTCGTTACACCAGCCAAAACGGGTAGTATATACGTGTGATCAGGTTGTCCAAGAGGCATCAACCCAAGAAACTTAGCATGAAGCATTGCAGTATCAGTGTATATTGCACGATACAACAATGTTAACACGACAAATTGCACAATCATTGGCATACAGCCACTTAGCGGATTAACTCCCTCCGACTTGTAGAGTGCCATGGTCTCTTCTTGGATCTTTCTCGTATCATTACCAAACTTCTTTTTCAATTCATCTAGACGCGGTTTTAACGCTTGCATCTTCTTTGAATTCTGAAGACTCTTTAGCATGAGAGGCATAGTAAGCAACCGAATAAAGATGGTAACAATAATTAAGGCGATTCCATAATCGCCAACATAATGTGCAACTATGTTAATTAAATCAGCAAATGCATTAACAGCTTGATCCCATATGTTAGGGCCAGCAGCTACTGCTTTAGCAGTCTTAGCCGTTGCCGCGAAGGCAACTGAACTACTTGCCAATAGAAACATCACACTTAAAAAGACCGTCGCTATCCTCGACGAACGCGCTCGCAACTGTTACCAACCTCCGAATCTTCAAGGCACCGGATCATATCCACCAGGATGCCATGGTCCACAGCGGACCACACGCTTAACGCATAACCATAAGCCTCGAAAAACACCATGCTTTTTAATTGATTCTAAACAATAGTTAGAACAGGTTGGATAAAATCGGCACGACGAAGGAGTTAAAGGTGAGATCACCATTTGATACAACCGTATCAAACCAATCAATAACCATCTCATCGTCACCATCACACCTATCTGAGAGTCACACGATAGAATCCTTGCTAGTCGTTGTCACCCTAAACAATTTAGCCTTAGTTAACAACTTGCAAAGTTCTTTATTTGCTTGTGCATATGATAATTCTACTGCTTGTTTGCGAGCGATAATCACAAGATCAAATCCATATTCAATATGTACGATCTGTAACCTCATCACTTCACGAAGTACCCGCTTTACACGGTTTCGGACAACAGCATTACCCACTTTTTTACTCACTGAAAATCCGACTCTCAACGTTTGAGTACGATGTTTCTTAACTACATATAAAACATAGTATCGATTGGCCACAGAACTCCCACGACCAAAAACATAACGAAAGTCACCATTACGACGTAAACGATGTCCTTTCAATGTAAACTTTTGGGTCGCTCGCACACAAGCAACCGTGTGCTTCCCCTCGTCCAGAACCAAAACCTCCCGACATATGCCAAGACTATGAATCTAAAAAAAGACCACCCGTGAAGTGGCCTATGCAGAAATCACTTGTCTCCCTTTACGCCTACGCGCTGCTAAAACGCGACGACCATTTTTGGTCGACATACGCTGGCGAAAGCCATGCACTTTTTTGCGTCTACGGACATTTGGATTATAAGTCGGTTTCATGTGGAGTTACACCTCCTTGAAGCCACCATTCGATGAAACACCTATAGATTATAGTCAAAATAGAAGACACATGTCAAGCTTACCACGCATCCACATGTGGATAACCACGCAAAACAACGATATCTACACCCATTTATCCACATGTGGACAACTTCAGTGGATAAATCCTCCTTGTACATCCTCTAATTTAGAGTTATACACATGTTACAAAAATATACGATCTTTAAATTTACTCATTTATCCACAGTCTCAAATACACTAAAATCCCTTGTTAGCAAAGGGCTTTTCTGCTATGATAGGTCAGCACTATTCGCGAGGCTCATCTTATCCACAATCTTATCCACAGTTGTGGATAAGATGTAAACCGTATCTTGTATATGTGGACGTACTTGTTTAATTCTTTACCTGTGTATAGCATGATAGGCGATAAACACAAGTATATCTTACTTTCTTGTGTAGATTATGCCCTGTGGACAACTAATTAGCCTAGGGGGCTTTGGTAGGTCATGATCAACGATGGACACCTGATTTGGGAGCAAACTGTTCATGTATTACATGGAACTCTTGAAAAATCTGTTTTTGAGACATGGATTCATTTAACTAACGCACATTCCTTTGACGGACATCATTTAACTATCCGTGTACCGTCTCCAATGGCACTTGATCATATTAATAAATTTCTACTCGATACGATTCATGAAGCATTGGCAGTTGTAACGCAGCTTCCGATTACACTTTCATTTATATTGGAAGAACCAAATACCAATCGTATACAACAACGCAAAGATTATCGCGATCATCCTTTTGAAGAAGAGTTTACAAATCAAACGCCTTTTAATCCGAAGTACACATTTGATACTTTTGTCATTGGTGAACGTAACCGTTTAGCCCATGCTGCAAGCATTGCAGTGGCAGAACGCCCAGCTCAAAACTATAATCCATTTTTTTTGTATGGTGGAGTAGGTCTTGGGAAAACTCATCTTATGCATGCTGTGGGTCAACATGCTCTTCGAATGAATACAAATGCAAAAGTTGTCTACATTTCTTGTGAGACATTCGTCAATGAATTTGTTACAGCATTACAAACCCGAACGATAGATGACTTTCGCAATAAATATCGACGAGCAGATATTCTTCTGATTGATGATATCCAATTTATCGCTGGTAAAGAATCAACCCAAGAGGAATTTTTTCATACATTTAATACCCTCCACAATGATCATAAGCAAATTGTCATTACCAGTGATCGACCACCAAAAGATATTGAACGACTTGAAGATCGTTTACGATCACGTTTTTCTGGAGGCCTCATTATTGATATTAAACCTCCAGAATTTGAAACTCGTGTTGCTATTCTTCGTAAAAAAGCGAAGGCTGAAGGCTTTCAAATAGACAATGAAGCATTGAATTTAATTGCAACCAAGGTAGAAACAAATGTTCGTGAATTAGAAGGTGCATTAATACGAGTTATTGCATACTCCTCCATGATGAATCGAGATATTGATTTGTATCTAGTGGAAGAAGCACTAACAGATATTCTTCCACCAGACGCTAAAAGACCTCTCACCGTTATGGATGTTCAACGAGTCGTTTGTACGCATTTTCATATTCAACTAGAAGATATGTTAAGTCGGGGACGCCAACGGGAGATTTCTTATCCTAGACAATTAGCTATGTATTTAACAAGAACGCTCACTGACCTATCTCTTCCTAAGATAGGTCGAGAATTTGGAGGAAGAGATCATACAACCGTACTGCATGCTTGCGATAAAATAACAACAGATCTTAAAGCAGATCCTAAATTGCAACAGACACTACATGTGTTACGTGATCAATTAATGGCCACAAGTCATTCTGGATAAGTCAATTTTATATACACATGTTACTAACACGCAAAAAAGGTTGAATAGAAAGCTTATTGGAGTTATCCACAGTTTCCACAGGCCTTATTACTATTACTAACTTCTTTTAAATACTTATGATCTATATGCCAAGGAGTGAATGTCTATGCGCATAGTCATTTTAAAATCGCATCTATTACAAGCATTACAAACCATTTCAAAAGCAATCCCAACACGGACAGCAAAGCCGATCTTATACGGAGTACATGTAGCAGCAATGACAGATGGTCTACAACTTACTGCATATGATCTAGAGATAGGTATACAAACTCTCATTATCCCTGCAGAAGAGTCTGATGAACCTACATTACAAATTGAACAAGAAGGCAGTATTGTTTTACATGCTAAGTACCTACTAGACATCACCCGCAAACTACCCCACAAACTTGTGCGCATTGACGTAACGGATCTTACAACGACTATACGATCAGGTTCTGCAACCTATACATTGAACGGAATGGATCCTAGAGAATATCCTAAACTGCCTGAAATCACAGAAGACATGAGTTTATCTTTACCAGCTGATGTATTTATATCACTTATAGAACAAACCAATTTTGCAACAGCAACAACAGAGATACGACCTACCTTAACGGGAGTATTATTTTCTTTTAAAGAACCAGAGTTACGGTTTATTGCAAGTGATAGTCATCGCTTGTCTATTCATTCTATTCAAGCTGAATCAAAACATGCTTACGAACAGTTAGAAGCCATCATTCCACGTAAAAGTCTGTTAGAACTTATGAAAATATTACCCACTTCAGATGTCTTGACCGATGTATACATTGCTGACAATCAATTGCTTGTCAATTTTGGATTAACAAAATTCTATTCACGGCTAATAGAAGGACAATATCCGGATATTTCACGTATTATACCTACAACATGGCGGACCGCGATCGAAGTCGATCCAAAACAATTTACAGAATCCATCGAACGAGCAGCACTTTTGGCACGTGAAAATGAAAACCAAGTGATTCGACTTTATTTGAGGAGAACGCATATTGAAATTACATCTCATTCACCAGATATCGGCAAAGTTACAGAAACAGTCGATCCCAAAGCATTCGAAGGAGAAGATTTACAAATTGCATGTAATGCAAAATTTTTATTAGATGCCTTAAAAGCGCTTCAAAATGAGCAAGTACGCATTGAATTTACAAGTCCAGGAAGTGCATTTACATTAAAACCATCCACAAAAGATCGCCCTTTGCATCTCATTTTACCTGTTCGATTTGGGCCTAACGCATGATAAAATTAGAGATTGATACTCCCTACATTACTTTGCAGCAAGCACTCAAACTGTCAGGCATAATCGGCTCTGGAGGAAGTGCAAAAGCTATTTTGCAACAAAACCTAGTGTTAGTAAATGATATACCAGAACAAAGGCGCGGAAGAAAATTGATACCAGGCGATCAGGTGATCGTATTTGATGAGACATTATTGATTGAGAAGAGTAATCATGAACATTGAACGAATAGATCTACAAAATTTCAGATCATACAGTTATACGAATCTCACATTTAGTCCAAACTTAAATATATTGTTAGGACAAAATGCAGTTGGAAAAACCACAATTTTAGAAGCGATATCGATGTTTTCATACGGACGATCTGTACGAGCAAAACAAGAAAAAGAACTGATTCAATTTGGTCAAGAACAATCTCAATTGCGAATTTTGTTTAATCAAAGAGGCAAACATGTTGATATGGCAATGAAAATTATGCAAAAAGGCAAACAAATTAAAGTAAATGGGGTACCCAAAAAAAATTTAAGTGAATTTCTTGGGCAACTACATGTCATTTTATTTTCACCTGATGATTTATATATGATCAAACTCGGTCCTGAAGAACGACGAAAATTTTTAAACTTAAATATGGGCCAATTTATCAATGGTTTTGTTGACCAGTTAAGACGCTATAATCAATTACTTCTGCAAAGAAACTCTCTTTTGCGCATGCGTCAATTAGGTCCTCTCAGTGTTTGGGATGAACAACTCAGTGAAGCAGGGGCAGTCGTATTATATGCGCGTAAACTTTTTGTTGAGATCATTGCCAAACGAACAACCAACATTTACGAACAGCTCTCAAGTCAAAGTGAATGTTTGCAGATGACGTATAAAACCAGTACTAAGGGTGCTACTGAAGCTGAGTATCGTGAATCTCTTTATCGCCAATTGCAACAGTCTGCTACAAGTGACATTGAAAAAGGATACACAACAGTTGGACCACATCGAGATGATCTGACCTTCCATATCGATGATCGTGTAGCAGCTCGATTTGCTTCACAAGGTCAAATAAGAACCATTATTTTAGCTTTGAAATTTGCTTTATTTGACTATATCGTTGAAAAAACACAGGAACTACCCGTCATACTACTAGACGATGTTTTTTCAGAACTCGATGTACTACGCCAAGAACACTTATTAACAAGATTACAAGGAGCACAAACGATTCTCACGACTACTTATTGGGGGAATAAAAAAGAGTTAGGTATACCAGTGAAGGTGTTTAACATTGCACATGGTATACTATCCGTTGAGGAGTGAAAGCAATGTATCTCGACATAGGTGGAGATGTCATCTTGCATTGGGAAGAAATCATTGTCATTATGGACTTTAAACCATGGCATTACTCTCCATATAATCAATCACTTCTACAAGCAGTAACACAAAAGGCAGAAATAAAAGATCTTGCTTTCGGACAACCCAAGTCGTATGTGGTCACAAAGGGTGACATCTATATTTCACCAATATCTGTAACAACTTTGAAAAAGCGCATTACATTTACATAAAAGTATACAAGAATATGTAAGCAGTTATGGTTCTTTTGGAGGCGAAGTAAGTGGCAAACGAAAATGCGAATGGGAATTACGATGCAGCACAGATTGTTGTTCTTGAAGGTCTGGAAGCAGTTAGAAAACGTCCAGGCATGTATATAGGATCGACTAGCCCAAGAGGATTACACCATCTCGTTTGGGAAATTGTCGATAATTCGATTGATGAGGCACTAGCAGGACATTGTGATACTATTTTAGTAAGTGTCCATTCTGATCAATCTGTAACTATTCAAGATAACGGCCGTGGATTCCCTGTAGATATTCATGAAAAAACAGGGCTACCTGCAGTTACTGTTGCATTGACTATTCTTCACGCGGGCGGCAAATTTAACGGTGAGGGATATAAAGTTTCTGGTGGGCTTCATGGAGTTGGAGCTTCCGTTGTGAATGCCTTATCTGAAAGGTTTGAGGTACTGGTAAGAAGAAATAACAAATTATACCGTCAAACTTTTTCAAGAGGCATTCCATTATCGGATTTGGAAATCATCGGAGAATCAACTGAAAATGGATCTACAGTTACTTTTTTACCTGATCATGAAATTTTCACAGAAACGATTGAATTAAACTATGAAACCCTTCAAACTCGTTTACGGGAATTAGCTTTTCTAAATAAAGGCGTTAAGATTACACTCACAGATGAGCGTATTGATCGCACGCAAGTATTTCAATACGAGGGTGGAGTCAAATCCTTTGTGGACTACCTCAATCGTGGAAAAGATGTTTTACACGAAGAACCTGTTTATATTCAAGGAGAACGTGACACTGTTACAGTTGAGATCGCCTTGCAGTACAATGATAGTTATACGAGCAATATTTTTTCTTTTGCAAACAATATTCATACAGTAGAAGGCGGAACTCATGAGTCAGGGTTTAAGTCTGCATTAACTCGTATATTAAACGACTATGCAAAGCGCAATAACATTTTAAAAGAGGCTGATCAAAATTTAAGTGGTGATGATGTTCGGGAAGGTTTAACGGCAATTGTAAGTGTCAAAATTCGCGAACCACAATTTGAAGGACAAACCAAAACAAAGCTAGGCAACAGTGAAGTAAAAGGAATTGTAGAAAGTCTGTTTGGGGAAAAATTAGCCACTTTCATGGACGAAAACCCAAGCGTAGGGAAACGCGTGATAGAAAAAGCGGTGACTGCTGCGCGGGCAAGAGAAGCGGCTCGTAAAGCAAGAGAGCTGACCCGGAGGAAAAGTGCTTTAGAAGTAAGTTCATTACCAGGTAAACTTGCAGATTGTTCAAGTCGAGATGCTTCAATTAGTGAAATTTACATTGTTGAAGGTGATTCTGCTGGAGGTTCTGCAAAACAAGGAAGAGATCGTCACTTTCAAGCAATACTTCCTTTACGTGGTAAAATTCTAAACGTAGAGAAGGCAAGATTAGATAAAATTTTATCTAACACAGAAATTAGAGCAATTATTACGGCGCTTGGTACAGGGATATCTAATGATTTCGATATTGCAAAAGCAAGATATCACAAATGCGTGATCATGACAGATGCTGATGTCGACGGAAGTCATATTCGTATTTTGTTACTAACGTTCTTTTATCGTTATATGAGAGAACTGATTGATGCAGGGTATGTGTACATCGCTCAACCACCGCTGTATAAAGTAACAAAAAGTAAACAAATTCGTTATGCATACAACGATGTAGAATTACAGCGGTTATATGAGGAAATTGGTCAAAATGGCGTAGAAGTACAACGTTATAAGGGTCTAGGAGAAATGAATGCTGAACAATTATGGGATACAACTATGGACCCTGGAACGAGAACAATCTTACAAGTAACCCTTGAAGATGCCATTGATGCTGATGCCATTTTTAGTGTGCTCATGGGGGATCGAGTGGAACCAAGGCGTGAATTTATTGAGGAACATGCACAGTATGTTCGTAATCTAGATATTTAGTCAATTAACTAATGTGGAAGTTAGATTGAGGGAGGATCTTTGTGGCTGAAAACGGTAGGGTTTTACCGATCAATATAACATCAGAATTAAGGCATTCCTTTATCGACTATGCTATGAGTGTCATTGTAAGTAGGGCGCTTCCGGATGTGCGTGATGGGTTAAAACCTGTACATCGACGTATCATCTTTGCAATGCTGGAATTAGGCATGACACCTGAAAAACCATATAAAAAATCAGCGAGGATCGTAGGCGATGTACTCGCTAAGTATCATCCTCATGGAGATACAGCCGTATACGATGCATTGGTACGTTTGGCACAAGACTTTTCAACACGTTATTTATTGGTTGATGGACACGGTAATTTTGGTAGTGTCGATGGTGATTCTGCAGCTGCTATGCGTTATACAGAATCACGGATGACTCATCTTGCCATTGAAATGGTACGAGATATTAACAAAGAAACTGTCGATTTCCAACCTAACTACGATGGAAGTGAAAAGGAACCGACAGTACTTCCATCTAGATTTCCAAATTTACTTGTCAATGGTTCTTCAGGTATTGCAGTTGGCATGGCTACCAATATGCCACCACATAATTTAACTGAAGTCATTGATGGTGTGATCATGTTAATTGATCAGCCAGATGCAACGATTGATGACCTTATGACAGTAATTAAGGGTCCTGATTTTCCTACATATGGCGTTATTCTTGGCCGTGATGGGATTAAAAAAGCATACCAAACAGGGCGCGGAAGTATTACTATGCGCGCTGTTGATACGATTGAAGAAGCAGCAAACGGTAAGATGCGCATTATCATTACTGAGTTACCTTATCAAGTAAATAAAGCACGTTTAATTGAAAAAATTGCTGACTTAGCGAGAGAAAAAAAGATCGATGGTATTACAGATTTACGGGACGAAAGTGATCGTAAAGGAATGCGCATTGTCATTGAATTACGACGCGATGTTCGACCGCAAGTGGTACTCAATAATTTATATAAACACACTCAATTACAGACAACTTTTGGCGTAAACGCCTTAGCATTAGTCAATGGACAACCTAAGGTACTTTCTTTAAGAGAACTTCTCTATCATTACCTAGAACACCAAAAGGAAGTAATTGTTAGACGAACACGTTTTGATTTACGTAAGGCAGAAGCCAGAGCCCATATTTTAGAAGGTTTGCGCATAGCACTTGACCATCTAGATGAGGTCATTGCTCTTATTCGTGCGTCTGCAACTGCAGAGATTGCACGTACGGGTTTAATGGCAACCTTTTCTTTATCAGAAGAACAAGCACAGGCTATCTTGGACATGCGTTTGCAACGTTTGACTGGGTTAGAACGAGAAAAAATTGAAAATGAATATCGCGAGTTACAGCGTTTAATTGCTGAATTTCGTGCTATTTTAGCTGATGAAGCAAAGGTGCTGGAAGTAGTTCGAAAAGAAATTACGGAATTACGGGATAAATATGGAGATGAAAGACGCACACGTATTATCGCTGCAGTAGGAGATGATTGGAATGAAGGCGACCTCATTCAGGAACAAGAAGTCGTCGTTACAATTACTCATGCAGGGTACATTAAAAGAGCTCCGTCGAGTACATATCGCAGCCAACGACGAGGTGGACGAGGCATCACAGCGATGGGAACAAAGGATGAGGATTTTGTTGAACATTTATTTATCACATCCTCCCACAATAACTTGCTTATTTTTACAAATAGAGCAAAAGTCTATCGTCTCATGGCATATGAAGTACCAGAACTCGGTCGAACGGCAAAAGGTGTGCCAATTATTAACTTATTAAATATTGAGCAGGGAGAGAAAATTTCTGCTGTTATCCCTGTTAGTCAAGAAGATCTCTCATCAGATGATTATTACTTATTTACTGCCACACGCAATGGAATTATTAAAAAAACGTCTCTTAGCGCATTTTCAAATATTCGCAAAGTAGGACTTATTGCACTTGGAATACGCGAAGATGATGAATTGATAGGTGTTCGATTAACCGATGGCGCACAAGAAATTATTATGGGCACAAAGCTCGGCATGTCTATTCGATTCCCAGAATCTGATGTTCGTCCCATGGGTCGTACAGCAGCGGGGGTAAAAGGTGTAACTTTAGAAAAAGAAGATGAAATTGTAGGCATGGATGTTGTTCAGCCAGATACGACTGTTCTAGTTGTAAGCAGTAAGGGATATGGAAAACGAACATCGATTGCTGATTATCGCAGTCAAACTCGTGGCGGGAAAGGCGTAAAAACGCTGAATGTGACGAAGAAAAATGGCTATATTGTCGCACTGAGAGTGGTTCGTGATCATGAGGATCTTATGATTATTACGAATACGGGGGTTGCGATTCGTCTACCCATTGATGAAATTTCAATTAAAAGCAGAAATACTCAAGGCATACGATTAATTAATTTAGATGATGATTCTGAAGTAAGCTCAGTAGCTCGTGTTGCAACATCTGAAGTGGATGTCTTAGAAGATGATACAAGTGAGTCGTAAATCTTAGTTTTACAAGGCATGAAACCATCGTATAAGATAAAGGGGTAGGAATAAAGGTTACACAGCTATTTATAGCGTTCCTACTCCTCTTTTTTAGTTATTTAAACAGGGACTACATTGCCTATGAATGCTGTATGATGTATATATGGAGGTGTTATCAATGGCGTTTGTCGTAGAACAAGGGGCTATGATGATTTCAATGGTATTGCTTTTAGGAATAGTAGGAGTAATTACTCATCTCATACTACCTAAAAATCTAAAATAATAATCCATAATTGCATTGACACAGCAATTATGGATATGTTATATTACTATCTGTCGCCACGAACGGCGGCGCAAAGAAGGCAAGCAAGTGGATCCTTGAAAACTAAATGCAACAAGAGACAAACACGCGAGCAAAGAAGTAGTAGACATGAATTAAGAGTTTGATCCTGGCTCAGGACGAACGCTGGCGGCGTGCCTAAT